>NZ_DIMV01000055.1:0-168321 GCF_002425715.1 Mesotoga sp. UBA5557 | reverse complement strand
AATCCCTTCGGATTTTAGTTATTGATACTGGTCCGGGCTTTCTCAAGATGCCATCCTTCTGTTCAGAATCCTTCCTGTATGACCTCGTCGGTACGATTTCTCCAGTGTTTGGATCCAGCTTGCCGATTAAGGTTCTCTTGGCTCTGGACTGTTGTTTTTCCCTGTCCCAATAGGCTTCGTTTTTGTAGACATATGTGATTCCTGTTTTCTTGTTCTTCTGGTAGACAATTCCCATCTCTTCACCTCGTTACATACATTATAATATATAACGAGGGATAAACCTATAGAAAATAACTCTAACTTACTCTTTTCAACGCTTCACGAAGGTTTTCATCGTTAGGCTTTTCGGGAATGAAGGCTGTATCCATTTGCCCAGGAACTATTGAAACCAGAATGATTGAAGAAACAATGAAGATCAAGAGGGAAAAGTGGTTGGAAGAAATCCCCATGAAGAGATTCGGAAAGCCTGAGTACATAGCAGATATGGCCTCATTCTTAGCATCTGACAAAGCTTGTTGGATTACTGGCCAATCAATACACGTTAATGGAGGAATAGTCACACCTTGAAAGGGGATGAGTTGCATTGAGTGAAGAAAGCTTGACGAGAATGATTGATTCAACGATGTTGAAACCCGACGCAACAAAGAGGGACATCGAAGAAGTTTGCAGGCTGGCCATGGAATACAAATTTATGACTGTTGCTATTGGGGCTTCCTGGATTGAGTACGCGTCGGAGATATTGAAGGGTTCAGAAGTAGGAGTTGATGCACCGGTAGGCTTTCCGAACGGCTATTCTACTACTGAATCGAAAGTATTTGAAACAAAAGATTTCCTATTGAAGGGTGCAAGTGAAATAGATATGGTCATAAACATAGGTTGGCTGAAGAGCCAGATGTACGATGAAGTGAAGAATGAGATATTGGCTGTAAGAGATGCGGCCAAAGGCGTAGTCATGAAAGTCATTCTGGAAGTTCATTACCTGACAGATGAAGAAAAAAGGATAGGAGCTAACATAGTTGCAGATGCCGGGGCCGATTTCGTGAAAACATCTACAGGTTTTGCCGACACCGGCTGCACTGAATCCGACGTTAAGCTCCTGCTGGACGAGGTGGGAAACAGGATCCAGGTCAAAGCGTCGGGCGGCATAAGAAAGCTTAGGGACCTTCTTAGATACC
The DNA here is from genome assembly GCF_002425715.1 of Mesotoga sp. UBA5557. Lineage (NCBI taxonomy): Bacteria > Thermotogati > Thermotogota > Thermotogae > Kosmotogales > Kosmotogaceae > Mesotoga > Mesotoga sp. UBA5557. Next base: position 167,146 of record NZ_DIMV01000055.1, on the reverse strand, counting down.
ATGAGCTCGGCGCAACGCGTTTTGGGGCAAGCAATGCACATCTCCTGATCGATGAATTAAGGAAGACGCCGTTTTATTGATGTGTAAGAGAAGGCATCATTGCTTGTGGTTTTTTGAGTAATGCAAGGGGATTTCCGGGTTGGTTTTCAGTGTTTCGTACAGAGAACTAGCGTCTCGTTTTTTGCTCGAAAGCAGGTAAGATAGATATGAAAGCCAACCTTTTTTTGTTTAGGAGTGGGGGAAATGCTTTTAGAAGAGTTTAGAGATAGGGTTAAGAGCTTGAGAGAGCTAATGGCTGCCAGAAGTGCAAGCGCCCTTTTATTGAGCAAGTGCTGTAATTTCTCATGGTTCACTTTCGGAGCCAGGAGTAACATTACCCTGAACTCCACCGAGGGAGAAGCCTCAATTCTCATAACAGGGGACCGCGTCTACATGATCACAAACAATATTGAAAAGCAGAGAATTCAGGAGATCGAGCTGGATGAAAGTCTTCTCGGAGAATTCGGGTTTCTTGAGTACAGCTGGTTTGAGCCCTCCGGAGAGAAAAGGCTGCTGGACAGCGTGGTTAACGGGAAGCTTATATCGGATACGGGAAGATACTCAAGCGAGTATGTTGATATAACACCCATGCGGAGCGTCTTAAGTGAGACGGAAATCGACACGTACAAAGCTCTGGGAAGAGAGTGCGATGAAATCTTCTCCCTGATAGTGCCGGATTTGAATCGACATATGACTGAGCTGGAGGTTCAAGGGCTCTTCTATAGGGCCATGGCAGAGAGGGATATAGAGCCGGTGTTGACACTGGTCTTCTCGGAGGAGAGCTCACTCAGTTACAGACACAATCTTTCGCGAGATGTCAGACTGGGGAAGAGAGGCTTCGCGAGTATCTGTGCAAGAAAACGAGGGCTGATAATCTCTTCGAGCAGGTCTTTTCTGTTTGAGGCATCAGATGATATCAGGAGGCAACACGAACAGAACTGCCTCATCGATGCAAAGGTTATCGGATGCTCGAAGCCAGGAGTGAAGCTTTCACAGGTTTTTGAGAGGCTAGTAGAGGCCTATGAAACGGCTGGCAGGGCAGGTGAATGGAAACTTCATCACCAGGGAGGAACTGCGGGTTACCTCCCCAGAGAGGTGATTGCTAACCTGAAGAGTGATATCGTTCTCCAAATTGGAAACGCGGTTGCCTGGAACCCGACAATTAGAGGCACGAAGTCCGAGGATACTGTACTTGTAGGCAAGTCACAGAACACGATTCTGTCATTTCCTGATTCGAGCTCCTGGCCGGCTCTTGAATTCGAAATAGACGGTGTATCAGTTAAGAGGCCTGCGATTGTTATTGTTGACTGAGCGACAGTATCAGACCGAGAATCGCTTTTTTCATAATTGACTTATCAAGTTTCATTTGAGTCAACGAATAAGAGTTATAATAAATTGGGCATGGTTTTCTCTTGTCTAAAATAAAGAGCAGACCATAAAAAGGGATCTTGTTAAGATCCCTTTTTTAGAATGCATAGACCTTGTGCTAAAATGAATTCCGTTCAGCGGGACGGAGGGATCTCAATGAAAACGGTAGTTACGAACAAAAAGGCACGTTTCCAGTACCATCTTATGGATTCATACGAAGCCGGGATCGAGCTTGTCGGCACGGAAGTAAAATCTCTGCGTCTTGGTGGCGCTTCTTTGATAGATGCCTATTGCAAGATCGAGAATGGAGAAATCTTTCTTATGGAATGCAATATCAGTCAGTATACACATGGAAATGTCTGGAATCACGAGCCGCGCAGAAAACGAAGGCTCCTTATGCATAGGAAGGAGATACTGAGGCTCGATCAGAAGATCAAAGAAAAGGGATTGACGATTATTCCTTTGAGGATATATTTCAACGAAAGAGGAAAGGCGAAGGTTGAGATTTCGCTTGCAAAGGGAAAGAGGCTTTTCGACAAGCGGGAAGATATCGCGAAGAGGGATGTTGAAAGAAGGATGCGTCAACGGACAGACTTGTGAATAATTTTGCTTCCTGGGCGTATTTGTCTTCCGAATAGAGCAGCAATAATGGCTTTGAACCTCAATACTGTTGTGGTATAATCAATCTGTTATATACTGCCAATAACGCCAATAGCTTTGCAATTATTAAGGGGAGGTGTATTTATGAAGAAAGTCGCTTTAGTAGCTTTGCTCCTTTTTGCGGTCTCACTGGGTCTCTCTACGCCTAAAGCGCTTATAGGTGGTGGTTTTGGAATCAATGCCACTAATCCAGTTTATCAGTCAGAGAGATGGGGTGCCGGTGCTTTTGATCTCTCTCTTCAGCTTCCATTTACTGATAAGATTGGAACCATGTTGAGTGCTCAGGCTGCAATCAGATATCCGACCAATAAGATTGGCCTTTTAAATGCTGACATTTACTTTCAGGTTCTCGAGACGCTCAATCTGAAGGTGAGGCTGCTTGTTAGTGTGGGTTCAGTTCAGGATACCATAGCCGGTCAACAGTCCTGGGAGATAGGAATACTTGATCTAGGAGCTCCTCATCTTGCTCTCGGTGGTGGGTTCCAGATAATGACACCGATCACTGACAAGATGATTCTCAATGGATTTGCCAGGGGTTACAGAGTGAAAGACTATCAGACTCGCCAGGAGGGAAACTTCCCCGGCGGAGATTACTGGCCCCTTCCCGAGTTCTTCTCTGTAGGACTTGGAGTACTCTACGAATTCTAATCAAGAGCTAAAGAGGCTTTTTTGAGCAAGTATTTTTTGCTATTCTTTGTTCTATTTTTTTCTATTGTTGGTTTAGCGGTAACGGGTTACGACAAATTCTTACATTATTCTGTTAGTTATACCGCCTTTGGCCTTTCAAGTTACCTTCTTGGGGACACAGGCGGTTTTGCCTTTACCGCATTACTGGGTGTGGGGAAGGAAGTCTGGGATCTGATTTCAGGCAGAGGTTCTGCGGAGGTTGGAGACCTCATCGCAGACTTTGCAGGCATAGCATCAGCGTATAGTTTTGGTCACAGCCTGCCATTCAGGCCGATAATAATCTTTAGATGGGTATTCTAGAGGGCAATTCATTCATGTTGAGTTCCGGTCAGCGGCCAATCGGCAGGTTTTTTGATGCCGTGTTTCTCTGCCAGTGTTGTGAGCAGTATTTTTGTCTTGTTATCCAGTTCTATTCCCGACTCTAGAGATCTCTCCCTTGCTAATGCCTCTTTCTCTCCGTGATAGTAGATCTTTTCATGACCCTCGGCTTTGTCACTTGAAACGATTTCGTCGACTATCCTTTCCATGTGTCTTACTAGGTGTGAAGCTTCTCCAAAGAGCTTAAGGTCTAAACAGCCAAAGAAGTGGCACACGCCAGCCTGGGAACTCGAGTAAGTCTTTGCGCTCCAAGTCCCCAAAGATAGCCCGGCAGACAGCAGATCTACAAGAAGCGCCATCCCAAACCCTTTGTGACCACCAAAATCCTCATCGGATCCTCCCAAGGGAAGAATACCTCCGGGGTTTCGATTGTTGAAGTTGTTCAGAACCCTTCTGGGAGAGGTTGTGCTACTACCTGTTTCATCCACTGCCCAGCCGTTTGGAATGTCTCTTCCCAGCCTATCGTAAACCTCTAGTTTTCCCCTGGTCACAACGCTAGTAGCCATATCCAGTATGAAATCCTTCTTCAATCCTGGGATGGCTACTGAAAAGGGATTTGTTCCAAGAATGGCCTCCTTCCCGAAAGTCGGAACGACGAGAGGGTAGCTGTTGGTCATCGCTATCCCTATCATCTTTTCTGAAAGCGCCTTTTCGGAGTAATAGGCTGAGATTCCGTAGTGATTTGAGTTTCTGACCGAGACAAGGCCGATCATCGACTTCTTCGCTTTGGTTATTGCAAGATCCATCGCGTAGTTGGAAACACATTGTCCTGGGCCGCCGTTACCGTCAATTGTGGCCGAAATCGGAGTATCATGTACTATCGATGGCTTGGAATCGAGCAGGATATTTCCGCTATCTCTTTCCTTAATGTACCTACCAAGTCTTGCAACACCATGTGAAGGAATGCCACGCAAATCAGCTTCCAACAAAACGTCCACTATTTCATGAGCGGCCTCTATGTTGAAATTCTCGGAAAGAAGGATCTCTTCGCAGAGCTTCCTGAGGTTTTCATATGCTACGAGTCTACCCATAATTATCTAGTCCTTTCAAAGTAGTTCCTTGCTATTTCTACATAAAGCCTTCGGGCCCTATGGACTTCTTCAAGTTCCACATATTCGTTCGACCTGTGCGCCATTGAGGGGCTTCCGGGACCTAGTATTACTGTCTCAATCCCTTGCGATGCAGTAAAGGCACCGTCAGTGAAGTAGGTCATTGAGAGCTCTTCGGCTTTCAGGGCTTTCTTTTTGAGCACTTCCTTAACAGATTCAGTGAGAGTGCCTGAAGAGGAGAAAGACTCCCTGTTGAGCAAAATGATTTTCTCTGATTGATTGTATTTGCTTAGAACGGAATCTACGAGAGCGATGATTTCTGAAGAATCTGTGTTCTCTGCAAAACGAATGTCGATAACACATTCGGCCTCATCGGGAACGGTATTTTCTTTTGATCCACCTCGAATGATGTTCAGGCTCTCAGTAAGGCCTTCTATTTTCCCTAGAACCTGAGAAAGCTCATTGTAGGCACTGAAAAGCCTTGTAACTGCGTTAACTCCGTTTTGCGGTTGCGAACCGTGCGCTGATTTGCCTCTGAATTTCAGTTTAAGCCAGAGCGCTCCCTTCTCTCCGGTGGCAAGTCCTAAAGAAGTGGGCTCACCAATCAATACAGCCGAGATGTCGAATGGTTTGTGTTCAAGAAAGTACTGTATTCCCGAGCAACCGACTTCTTCGTCGCACGTGGCAAGAAGAGCCACGTTTCCGCAGAACTTCCTATCTTCCGAAAGATCTACAAGCGCCGCAATTAAGGCCGAAAGACCACCCTTCATATCTGCGGAACCTCTGGCATAGAGCTCCCCGTCTATCTGTTCAGGTTTGAAAGGATCGGTATTCCAGTTTGAACCGGCGGGTACAACATCCATATGACCGGAGAAGACTAAATATGAGATTCGGGGATCGCGTTCGATCCTTGCAAGGAGATTCGAACGGTTATCGGCAACTCGGTGAATCTCTACGCTCACTTCTTTTCGCGTGAGAGTTCTCTCGATTATCGATACGGCGAGATCTTCATTACCCGGAGGATTCGTTGTGTTGGCAGAGCATAACTCAAAAAGAAGACTTTCGAGTTGGGAATCACTGTAACTCATAGTTTTATCCCCACATTCCAGATTGAGAAATCATCCTGTCCAAGAATCTCTGATTTAGTCTTTTCGCCGTTAGCAACTCTCAGAACAAGTTCGAAAAGCCTCTTTCCGCCTTCTTCTAATGTCTCTTTTCCGGAGATTATCGCACTGCAATCAAAATCGATGTTCATCTTCATCTTTTTAGCCGTTTCGTGGTTTCCAGTTATTTTTATAACAGGTGCTATCGCATTGCCTGTAGGAGTTCCCTGCCCGGTAGTAAAAAGCACAACTGTAGAGCCACCGGCAACCATTCCTGTGACAGATTCTACATCATATCCGGGCGTATCCATAAGGTAAAGACCTGGCTCCGGATCAATTAATTCGCCGTACTCTTTAACACCTACTATCGGTACTTTGCCGCCCTTAATCATTGCTCCAAGCGACTTTTCTTCAAGTGTGGTCAGTCCTCCCCGTACGTTCCCAGGAGAGATGTTGTTGGGGACGTTTTCTTTATCCACCACATCGCGGCTGTTCTTCATGCTTTCATCAATCATTCTCTTTAGCATCCCTGCAAATCGCCTCTTCATTTCTTCGTTTTTCATTCTCTCAAAGAGGAGGTGTTCTGCACCGACCAGTTCAGTGGTTTCAGAGAGTATCACACGACCTTCTTCTCTCCATAGAATGTCGGCAGCCTCGCCGACTACAGGATTGGCCGACAAACCCGAAGAGAAGTCGGAACCACCGCATTCCATGCCTAGGACAAGTCTTGAAAGCGGAACTTCCTCTCTTTCACTCTTCGAAGCTTCCTCTACCATTTTCCTGACAATTGCAGTTCCCCTTTCTACAGCTTCTACGGTTCCGTAGTCTTGAACCATTATTAGTCCAGCCGGTTTTCCGCTGTCTAGAATCACGTCCCTCAGTTCATGTGGGGACACCCTTTCACAACCGAGCCCAACAACAAGAACGGCTGCCACATTAGGATTTAGCGCAGTATTAATCAGCGTTCTTCTAGTCTGCTGAAAGTCATCTCCCAGTTGAGCGCAACCTTGATTGTGGCTGGCCACTACCGATCCGGGAACAGCGGCCGAAATCTTTCTGGCAACATTCGAAGAGCAAAGAACACTGGGGAGAACGAGGACGTGATTTCTCACTCCAACACTTCCGTCACTTCTTAAATAACCCATCATGGTCTTCATAATATCTGGCCTAAGCCCTGTCACCTCCCTCTTTGATCTCCGTTCGTTCGCTTACAACATTTTGGATGTGAACATGCTGGCCCGTCGAGATGTTCGAAGTTGCAATCCCTATCTTGTTATTGTATTTGATTATTCTCTCGTTTCTTTTGATGTCTCTCACAGCGACTTTGTGACCGAAAGGTATTTCTTCCTTCGCAACCAGCATCTGCAATCCGGAAACACCCTTCACCTCTATCTCTTCGCCGATATCCACTTTCTCAAGCACCGTTGCGACATTGTCGTTTAAAGACAGCAAAATAGCATGCTTCATTTCTAATCCTCCAAATGGGCAAAGCTTTCTTTGGCAGCATAGTCAATATGGTTGGAACTGAGTATAGAACATATCATATTCATTGAGTGCTTGAGATGAACTTCCAGGGCAGCAGAAGCCTTCTCCAGGTCTCCTTCCAGGATGCTCTGCGCGATTTTGAAATGTTCCTCCATCTCGTTAATTATCCAGTCTTTTTGCTGTTCAAGAAGGTAGTATTTGATCACGTTCCGCATTCTGGCGAGCAGTATCGAGATCTTCGACATCATTTCAATTAGATATTCATTATTGCAGTTATTGAGTATCTCCCTGTGCAGCCTGTAGTCAATATCGTAAGGAACTTTGTTCTTTGTCTCCTCCGGTTCCGAGAGGTGTCTTCTCATCCTCACGATCAGATTCGATATGATCTCTCTGTCGATCCGATTAATTGATTCACTCAATGCAAGTTTCTCCAGCACAAGCCTTATCGGGAAGAGCTTCCTGACGTCATTTTCGAGAATCTCCTTTACGTAAAAACTCTTGGCGGCTCCCGGCGCGACAAGACCATCTTCCTTCAGCTTGTGGAGAGCCCCCCTTACCGGAGTAGAAGAAACACCGTAGATTCTCTTCAGCTTCTCGATCGTCAATCTCGCTCCGGGAGGGATTTCCAGTTCTACGATGCTATCCCTTATTGATCTGTAAAGCTGCTGCTGGATTCCCTGAAAGTGATTTGTGTCTGCCAATCTGTTCAAAGTGATCCCCCCAGGATTTGAGGGAAAGCTTTCAGAAATGAAGCAGTTTCCCTTAGAGTTTCTATCTGATCTTCATCGCAGAAGACCTCGACGCTGTATTCACCGACATAACTCGATCTGCTCAGCATTTTCAAGAAGCTCTGAAAATCAATCGCCCCCCGCCCCAGAGGTTTGTGATTCGTATCTGCTAGGTGAACGTGTTTTATCAGCTCGATGTTCGAACTTACAAAAGCGGGATCCTTCAACTCATCGAAATGGTCAGAGTCAAGGAGAATTCCAAAACTCTTCAGCTCTCTCTCAGAAAGAAAAGAGGCGGCTTCGACACAGTTATTAAGGATCGGGCAGACCACCTTCCTCAATGGTTCTATCAAAACGGACAACCCCTCGAGTTCACTTCTCACATATGAATCGATTTTTCCCAGCGATTCTCCAAGCCTCTCGAGTGACCTCTGGAGGCCGTCGGACCATATTACTCCCCTAAGTCTGCCGATATTAAGGTTAACTCCTAGAGCATGTGCCTTCTTGGCTGCCTGCAAAAAGGAGTTCAGCGCTCTCTTTCTTTCGTTCGCGTCTATGTGGTTCAGGTAAAGGCCGGCAGTTCCTGCCATCTCGCCAGTGCAGAGAAATATGCACTTCAAAGAGTACTGTCGCTCGAGTCGCTTCAGTTTTTCAACATCCACTTTTTCGGGTTCGGCGATCATGAGCTCAAAAGAGTTGAAACCGGCACCCGCCACTGCGGCGAGCGTCTCTTCCAACCTGCCGGTGAGGCCAGTGACCTTTGCACTGGCCGGAATATCCTCGTTGGCCACCATAAAGCTTACTGCCATCTCTTTCACCTCAGCCCACCGCACTCACTAGTGCCATTGAGAGCGACACCGCTTTTGCGAATTCATTGTCGCTCCTCGATGTGAGAACAACGGGGAATCCTGCTCCCAAAAGGAGCCCGGCCGTCTTGGACTTGCCTAGATGTACGAGCCCTTTAATAAGGTTGGCCGCTGATTCAAGATTAGAACAGACCAGTATGTCGGCCTCGCCTCCGACCTTAGACGTAATTCCCTTCTTCAGTGCCGCTTCCTTTTTCAGGGCAGTATCTATGGGCAGGGGGCCGTCCACGAGACACACTCCAAATTGCCCTCTTTCCGCCATTTTAGACAACACGGCTCCTTCAACGAGGTCGCGATTTGTTACCGACACTCGCTCGTTTATACCGATTACCGCGACCCTTGGTTCACTTATTCCGATCGATCTTGCAAACTCAACGGCATTCCTGAGTATCTCTGCCTTTTCCTTCAAATCAGGTGCAACGTTGACCGTCCCATCAGTTATGAAAAGCAGTCTTGGATGCTCGGGGACCTCCATACAGGAAATGTGACTTATAAGCTTTCCGCTAGCCTTTACCCTGGGGCTCTTGAAGAGCTCTCTCAGAAACACGGTGGTATTGATGTCGCCTTTCATTAGGACGGCGGGAGTATCTCCCTCCAAAGCAGAGACTGCATTTGAAGCATTATCTTCTTCAGATTTCCCTTCGACAACACGCATCGTGTTCAGAAACCCTTCAGATGCCGCCTCCTTTATCTCTTCCAATCTTCCGAAGAGAGTGAATTCAAAACTGCCGTTAGAGGAGGCAGTTGATTCTATGGCCTTCATCGTCTTTCGATCATGCGGCTGCACGCAATTTACTCTCACGCGCTTCTGCAACTTACTTGCTTCAAGAATGAACTCAGAAAGGGAATTAATCATCGATCATCACCTCAGTATTCCAGGGCCTCTTCGATCCCCTGTATTACTCTGTGCGCTCCGTCTGCAAGGCTTTCCATCTCGTATTCTCCCGGGAAAAGAAGGACTCTTATACCCTTCAGTTTCGCAAGAAGTCTTTCTCTGACGTAGTCGCACTTCACCACGCCGCCCGTAATGGCAAGGGCGTCGGGAACTCCGTCAAATACCGCCAGCAGACTGTATGAGTATTTTGCAATATTGTAAATGTACGCTTCAAGCGGCATAGAATCGATTTCTCCATTCTTCACACCTTCGGCGATCCGTTCAACGTCGCGCATTCCGAAGTGGGAAAACAGACCGCCCCTGTGAGCCAGGTATTCGAGATAATCGTCTCTCGAGCGAGCAAACTCCGCCAATTCGTGAGTCGGGAGGGCACCCGCTCTTTCCACAGAAAAGGGACCTTCCTTGTCACTGTTATAGAGATCGACCATCTTTCCGTTCAGATGGGCGCTTACCGAGGAGCCACCACCTAAATGGGCCACTATGAGCTTCGCTTCTTCGTACCTCTTTCCCAGTTCAGTCGCAGCTTTCTTCGCGACTGCCTTCATGTTCAACGCATGGGAGAGTGAGTTTCTTCTGATCTCCTCTATTCCCGTTATTCTTGCCCACTCGGCGAGTTCGTCCACACTGATCGGGTCGACGGTGAAAGCCGGCATTCCGAATTCCTGAGCCAATTCAAAAGCTATCACGACCGCTGTGTTTGCAGGGTGAATGCCCTGAAGGCCCTTTCTGGCGTCATTGACCATCTCTCTGTTGATGCGGTAAACTCCGGAATTCAGAGGTTTCAATCTCCCCCCTCTGGCCGCTACGGCAGTCAGTTGGGATGGTCTTATCCCGTTTCTGTCCAGTTCTTTGAGGATCTGATCCTTCCTTATTGTGTACTGATCGGGAAAAAGGGGAAGCTCGAGCATACCATCGCCAAGAGAAAGCGTCTTCTTGAACACTTCATTCCCATCTTTGAAGACGGCTACCTTGGTTGATGTCGAACCGGGATTTATGACGAGAATCAGACTCATTTCATGTAATCTCCGACTATTCTCTTGAATTCGTCAGGTTCGAGGACCGTGTTTCTTATTCTTCCTTCCTTTCGCACAATTTCCGTCAGTTCTTCAAGCTGGTCTTCTGTCGCCTGTATGCCTAATCTCTTCAACCAGTATTTTATGCTTGCCTGACCGCTGAAGGCGCCGAGCTTCACGTCTATCTCGCCCATTCCTACGAGCGAAGGAAGGTACGGGGTCATGGCGGCGTTAATTCCGGCCGCATTCAACTTGTCGATTGCATCAACTACGATGCCCGATTCGACCCAGAAGAGACGCTTCCCAACGACCGGCTTATTGTTCGCCACCGGGATTTTCGAAATATCCTCGACCAGTCGCGAAGTGTATCCGATCTTCCTCAGATCGACTCCTGTATCTATCCCCATCAGGAGTTTCAGGCCGGCGGCGACCTCTTCGGTAGCTACGTTGCCCGTCCTTTCGCCAAGCCCGTTGATCGAGCTGTGAATGCCTGATACACCAGCTCTTACTGCGGCGAAAACCGATCCCATTGCCAGACCGAATTCATTGTGAACGTGGAATTCCAGCGGGATGTCCGGAATGGCCTTCCTAAGCTCAGTGAAGATGAACTCGATTGCAAATGGGGAGGCGACTCCAAAGCTATCCACAAAGACAATACTCTCCGGTTTTGCTTGCTTTGCCACTTCTGTGAAGACTTTCAGGACATAATCGGGGGTCGATCTTGTTGCGTCCCAGCCCATGAAGGTTGGCTTCATGCCCTGTTCCTTCGCGTAGAGTATTGCCGAAACGACTCGGTCGATCAGTTTTTCGGGGGATACACCATAGACAAGCTCGTTATCGTATGGATTTACCGCGTGTTCGACAACTACTCGTGTGGCGCCGCAATCGACAGATTCATCGATATCCTTCTTCAAAGACCTTGCGAATGGAACGATTTCCGAATCGAGATTCATGTCAACTAGTCTTCGTATCGCCCTCTTGTTTTCGTCGGAGACTATCGGCATTCCGACCTCAATGGACTTCACACCCAAATCATTCAGAGCAACTCCGATTCTCACCCTTTGATCCTCGCTCCAGGTAAGACCGCAAGTCTGTTCTCCATCTCTCAACGTAACATCGTGTATGTAGATACTGTCTTTTGCGTTTTCTCCCCGGATCTCTCTCTCATAGTTGAGAGGACTCACCCAACGGGATTCATCGAAGTATGGTGTTCCATTTAGCTTCATGTAATCAAGATCTTTCGGTTTCATTATTGTGCCTCCTTATTCGATATTTCCGGCAACACAAGTGAGTTCTGAAGAACCGCGATGCTCTTGCCGGCCGGCGCCACCCGGTCAACAACCGATTGAATATCTGGATGGACCGTTAACCCGAGTTCATTGAACTGATCTGCAAATTTTGTGTCACTCACAATGTGAATCCTTTTCTTCTCAATAACTTTCCTTACTGCATAGGCCGCCACATACGCTAGCGGGTCTTCGGTGGTAATCATGTCCAGTCTTTCTAGGATCTTTTCTGCCTCCAACTTGAGTAATGAGGCGAATAGAGGATGGTCGCCAAAGCCTTCATCGAGTGACGAGACCATAACGATGTCTCCTCCATTTCTGGTAACAAGATCGGATGTGTACAGCGCTTTGCCACACTGCCAGAAATCGGTCACAGAGGGGAATGAAGATATCACGGTGACATCGGCCCTTTCCGGGTACTCTCGGAGCAGCTCTTCTCTCGCGACTTTGACGCCTTCTCTGTGTGCAGTTACATGATTGCCCGATACACATCCGGCGATTCTTCCTTCGATATCGTAGTAGAAATTTATTATGAAATCAAGTCCTACTCGTCTTCCGGTTTCATCTATAAGTTCCCTGAACTCATTGTCAAGAACTCCGACGTCGGCTCTGCTCTTCAGTATTGCCATCCTGTGCGACAAAAAGACAGTTTCATATGCAGAGACGCCCGGAATCACAATTTTCGCTCCGCCCGACCATCCGGAGAACCTGTGAGGAACGATCGAACCCACTCCAATTGTGAAGTCGGCTCCAACCGCTTCGTTTATCCTGATCGGCACTCCAAGGAATTCTCCATAGTCTTTCATCCTGCCCGCTGCTTCGGCATCGTGCTGGATGATCTTAGTATCGCGAGAAAAACTGCCAAACTTCTCACTTAGCTCATCAGCCGTCATTTGTCTGTGAGTTCCAGTCGCGACAAGCAAGGAGACTTTGCTCCAGGGAATCTTGTTTTCGACGAAAAGCGATTTCATGAAAGAGAGAGTCTCAAAGATCGGAGAGTGCCTTGTATGATCCTCTACGATCAGGACTATCTCTTTCGCAGATTCCGCAAGCTCCAGGATCGGAGCAGCATCAAACGGCTTCAGTAACGATTCGCGCAGAGAGCTGCCCTCTTCGCTTCTCTTAAGAGACGCGGTCGGAGGGAGCACTCTGGCAGCCGGAACTTCCAACTGAAGCCTCTCCTTCTCTCTATAGTCAAGTGAGAATTTCATCTCACTTACCACCAAAATACATTTCTCGGAGTCGCTCGTCGCTTTTCACTTCGTCAACAGAGCCTTCGAGTTTTATTTGACCTTGCGATACGATGTAGACTCTGTCGCTCATCGGGAGTGAGAGCTTCGCGTTCTGTTCCACAATCAACATGGTGAGACCCGTATCCTTCACGTAGTTTTTCAAAGTCTCGAATATTCTCTTCACGATAACAGGAGCCAGTCCCATGGAAGGTTCGTCTATCATCATGATCAGTGGATCGGAAACGATGGCCCTTCCAATTGCGAGCATCTGTTGCTCTCCACCGGAAAGTGTGCCGGCCATCTGATTTTTCCGGGACTTCAGTTCCCAGAAAAGCTCATAAACTTTCTCGATGTTTGGGCGAGCCTTTGCGAGTCCAATTCTAGTAGCAGCAACTTCAAGGTTTTCTTGCACGGAGAGTTCTGCGAATACCTGCCTTCCTTCTGGAACGTGTATTACCCCCAACCTGGTGATTTTGTGGGGCGGCAGATGTTGAATCTCTTCTCCGTTAAGCAAGACCTTGCTTCCCGACTCGGAAGCCACTAGTCCGGAAATGCTCTTTAGTAGAGTTGTCTTACCTGCTCCGTTTGGTCCAAGAACAGAGACGACCTCTCCCTTTTGGGCTTTTATAGAGACTTTTCTGAGAGCAGGAACCTCATTATACGAGACTGAAAGATCTATGGTTTCAAGCAAGGCCATAATCAATCCTCCCCCAGGTAGGCTTTAAGGACAAGTGGATCCTTTTCGATTTCGTCGAACTTCCCCTCAGCAATAACCTGACCGAAGTTGAGAACATAGACCCAGTCGGCAACTGCCTTGATAAAGTCCATCGTGTGTTCTACCAGTAGAATCGTTATTCCTCTTTCCTTAAGAATAATCATCAAGTCCATGATCACCTTGAATTCATCTCTAGTCATACCCGCTGCCGGTTCGTCGAGGAAAATCAACTGAGGTTCAAGGGCTAGTGCTCTTGCTATTTCTAGACAGCGTCTCAATCCGTATGCCATGCCGGTAGGAGAGTCATATGCTCTCTCCTCAAGTCCAACAAGCCTCAAGAGCTCGAGAGCCTTCTCTTTGTTCTCACTTTCCTCTCTTCTAAACTTCGGGGTTCCCAAAACGACGCTCAATGGGCCTGACTTGTAAAACGACTTTCGAGCAACCAGAACGTTCTCTATAACTGATAGGTTCTCGAAGAGCCGGATTTTCTGGAATGTGCGCGCAATACCTAATCTACTTATCCTGTTTATGTCCATTTGAGAGATATCCTGATCTTTGTAATACACTTTTCCGCTTGTAATCGGGTGTACTCCTGTTACCACATTTATGAACGTCGTCTTTCCGGAGCCATTCGGACCGATAAGAGCTGTGATATTTCCCTGAGAAATTCCTACCGAAAGTTCATTGTTTGCCACAACTCCGCCAAATCTCTTTGTCAACTTTTCCGTTCTTAGTATGTCCATCTTCAGCCCACCTTACAATGTCTTTGTGTTGCTTCTCTTAAGTTTGAAGACCTTTCTGAAGAGATTCTCAAGTATCGGCCCGAGCCCCATGGGTACGAATATTATGATAACGATAACGATCAGTGAGGTCACCATTAAGTAGTAGTTCTCCCAGCCGCCGAATCTGAGGAATTCCGGCAGAAGAGTTAGCCCGATTCCGCCGACAACTCCTCCGCTCATGTGTCTAAGACCACCAACAACGGCCATCGCAACGAAATTCGATGACTCAAAAAACGTGAATGGTTCGGGCGAAAGAAATCCTGCTAGGTGAGCGTAAAGCGCTCCTGCAAGCCCTGCCAAGCCTGCCGAAAAACCGAAAGCGGCGATCTTTAACTTCTTTGTAGATATTCCGCAGGTCTCAGTGGCCACATCATCGTCATTCATAGCAAGCATCGCTCTGCCGAAGTGAGAGTGCTTGATGCGGTACATAATGAAAACTGACACGAGCAGTATCCCTCCAAAAAGCCAGAACACCTGACCGTAGGAAAGCATGTTATTTCCCACTGAATAGAATGGGATTCCGAAGAAACCATATGGCCCCCCGGTTATCGGTGTGAGATTTATCACGAGCATCCAGACTATTTGCCCGAAGGCGATTGTTACTAGAGATAAGAAGAAGGCCTTTAGTTTGAACGAGGGGATACTCAGCAGGAAGCCCGCAACAACGCTCAGAACTACTCCCGCAATAACCCCAATCGGAATTGGTAGTCCCAGCCGCACAGTGAAGTATGCCGAAGTGTATGCTCCAATTGCGTAAAAACCCGCCTGCCCGAGCGATATCTGCCCGGCAAAACCTGTAAGGAAGACCAACCCTGTTGCAAGGATGGCGTGTATCAAGGCCCTGTTCATTAGGTAAAGGTGATACATGTTATTCGTGAAAAGTGGGAATAGCATTATTAGTAGTATCGCTCCTACAATCAATATCAGCTTCTTCATCTCGCACCCCCTATATCTTCTTGCTCTTCCAGTTGAATATTCCGGAAGGCTTGAGTATTAGAACGGCGACAAGAACCGAGAAGGATATGATGTCTCTGTATGTAGAAGAGATGTAGAGGGTGGAGAAGTTCTCCAGCAATCCAAGAGATATTCCGCCCAGTATCGTCCCGTACGGATTGGTCAATCCGCCGAGAACGGCAGATGCGAACCCTTTGACACCAATTGACCCACCACCAAGTTCTAATGACACGAAGTATATCGGGGCAAGAAGTATACCTGCAATTCCCACCACACACGTGGCCAGTATAAAAGAAAGAGAGGTCGTTACTTTCACATCTATTCCCATAAGAGCCGCGGCTTCCCTATTCTGTGCGGCAGCCCGGAATGATTTTCCTATGAGCGTCTTGTTCAGTAAGAAGTAAATGAATACCATAAGGATTCCGATTACCAAATAGATATTGAGATAGAGAGTGGGAATTCTTATTCCGCCTAAAGAAATGAAGTCTTGGCTTCCCCCAAATACCGGTGGAAATGGCTTGGGCAAAGCCCCATAAGTGACGATTATCAGATTGAGCCAGAAGGTACACAGCATCAATGTTGCAACGACAAATTCAAGCCTACCTCCACCTCTCTTCCTTATCGGCTCATATATGAACGTCCTGAGTCCAAGACCATACAAGGCAATTATCGCCACAGAAAAGACGAAAGAGAGGAAGAACCCCAAATTCGCCAGTGTATAGAAAGTATAGAACAGATACGCCGCTAACATAGCTGATGAAATGTTAGCGAAGTTTATTCTTGAGATCGTCAGCCACAGGAAAACAACTCCGAGCCCTACAAGTCCATACGTAGCACCGATTGAAGCCCCTGAAACAATGATTTGGAGAATGTCTTGAAGCATTATTCACACTCCTTGTCTTGATAAGTGAAGCGGGAGGCAGGCTGAGCACGCCCCCTCCCGCAAAGAGGCTCAGTACAGCTTGTTGATAATCTGCCAGTCCTTTCCATCAAACTGGGAGATTAGACAGACGTTGGTGAAGTTATGGTGTTCATCGCACTTCAGTTCTCCCTGAACACCAACGATATTTGCTTCATTGGCCAGGTACTGTGCGAGCTTAGTGCCGTCGGTTCCAACATTTCTCAGGGCATCCGCTAGAAGATACATTCCATCGTAATACGCCTGACCGGGATCGCTCGGTTCCTTTCCGTCCCATCTTGCTTTGTAAGCTTCAACAAAAGCCTGGACCGCGGGATCTGGATCGATCGGGTTAAAACCCTGAACAGAATAGACGCCAATTGCGGCTTCTGGAGCGAGATCTGTAAATGCCGGAACGCCCCATGCAGAGAAACCGATAATCGGCACATCAATCTGCAACTGCCTTAGCTGGTTGACAGTAACGGCGGCCTCGGATTCGTGAGTAAGTCCAATCAAACCGTCGAAGCCTGCGTTTTTGAGCTTCAACAGCTGACCAGTCGCATCCTTGTCTCCTTCCTTGATCTGTTCCATTGCCACAATCTCTATTCCGTACTTGGGAAACTCTTCTTTTGCAACGTCAAGCCCTGCAAGACAGTAATCAGTAGATCCGTAGACGATTCCGGGTTTTTCAATCCCAAGAACCTCAACCGCGTATTTCACAAGCTGAATAACCTTTACTTTGTCGTCAGCTCTGAGTCTGAAAAGAAAATCATTGGGAATAACTGAGTACCTGAACGAAGGAGAAGTAGCACCGACTAGCATCGGAACCTTGGCCTGCTGAGCCAACGGGTGAACTCCAATAACCGCACTGCTCATGTTAGGTCCAAAAACTGCCACTACGTTGTCCTGAAATAATGCCCTTCTAATAACACTGGAAGCCGTGCTAGGATTGGCAGCATCGTCGTATACAATCATTTCAAGCATATCTCCATTAATTCCACCGGCAGCGTTGATCTCTTCCAGTGCTAACTGAGCACCCATCTTGATGTAGTCGCCCAAAATCGAACCGAGACCGGTAAACGGCGCAACCAATGCGACCTTGATTGTTGCTCCGAATGCCGCAACCCCGATTAACAAGACAATCGCGACTACGAGTACCTTGCTTAACTTCATCCAAACACCTCCATATTTGGGGCCTTCTATAGCAAGCCCCGTTCTTTGGGAAGAAAGATTAACACGAAATGAACGCGATGCATTATACATCATGCACAGTGTATCATTATTTTCTTGAATGGTTTTAATGTCTTCAGAGCCGATCACGATCGAATAATTCAAAATAGGCTTGATTATCAAGCTATAGTTGGACTGATTGCAGTCGGAGGTTGTTTTCTGAAATGGTTTCAGTTCAATATCAGGAGCAGATCAGATGAACGCTTGCCTTACAACGCGGTTCTTTCGCGCTGACGCACAACCTTTCATGAAAGGATCATGAGTTGCTGCTGGTAATCCGCTTTCTTGCTAGCGATTGGTTTATAATAGTTTTTAGAGCATATTTTGTGTAGGGGCTCTTTCTGGGGGTGTTGTCTGTGAGGGTGTTCTTTCTGATGATTCTTTCTTTGGTCTTAGTTTCCACTATGATAGCTGTGGAGATCGATCTGGGGATGAGTGTGGATGTTATTCAATCTGATCAAAACAGCCTTAGCTGTGCCAGGCTTTCGCTTCTCGGCAGTATCGGGCCAATCTCTCTGGATATTCCTGTCGCTCAAGTATGGCCTTCAGAAAGAAGGATTGAATTCTCGGATCCGTTCTTGAGTTATGTTGGTCTTAATCTGAAGCTTCCCATTACCGTTCTATACATAAAAGCCGGTTTGGGGGTTCAGGTAAGGGGAGTGATTGACGTACTTGGAGCAAAAATCGAAGGCTGGGATCTTCCAGCCGGAGTTACGGTCGGCTTAGGCGTTTCCGATTCCGGTCTTTTTCTTGAGGGCGGTTTGAATCTCGATTTCACGCCGTCACTCGAAAATTCCGAATTCTGTCCTTACATTGTGGGTGGATTTGTTTTCTAGCTAATTGATCTTGAGTAATCTGGAGAATTCTTCTTTAACATTTTCAAACGCATCGCCAGTGAGCCATCTCTGCCAGCCGTATTTTCTGTAAATGTCTCTGACTTGAAAAATGTAGTTCATCGGATCTATGTGTACTTCTTCGACCCTTCTTGAAAGCTCGAAGGCAACCCTTGCTGCGTTCATCGGGAGAACCGGACCAACGAAGACGCCAACATTGATGTCGTTGGCAATAAGCATGTCGATTGTCGCTAGCCTTTCTTCAAAGGAAGATGAACCGGGTTCAAGGATCTTTCTGACATCGTTTATGTCCGTAGTGACCGTTATCAAAACCCTTGCTTCTCCTTCGGAGGCTTTCAGCAGGTCAATATCCCTTCTAATCAAAGCGGATTTTGACATCAAGAACACAGGAATTCGGTGAGAGATGAGTATTCTCAGAATTTCACGGGTGATGCCGTATTTTTCTTCTATATGCTGATATGGATCACAGGCCGTACTGAGAAACACGGCGCGCTTGGGATGGTGAGTGATCTCTTTCCTCAGAAGAGAGACAATATTCTTACGAACCTGAACGTCTCTGCCCCATCTGCCGCGGCTGTACTTGAAAGGGCCGATAAACCTTGCAAAACAGTACTTGCAGCCGATTGTGCATCCAACATAAGGATTGACCGTGAAATCCGTCAAAGGGATGCCTGATTTTGTAAGGGCTTTGCTTGCTCTTATCTCTTTAATCATATACAGATAGATTCTACAGTGTTTCTCTTCACGAATGCGTTTTTGAAAGTGCATATGCGTCACTTCATCTATTCTGTAATGATATAATTAACCAAAATAGGAGGTGTTACTGTGTTGAGGGTTATCAGTACTGACAAGGCGCCGGCAGCGGTTGGACCATATTCTCAGGCGATAGCGGCGGGCGGTTTCCTCTTTGTTTCTGGACAGATCCCCCTCAACCCGTTGACCGGTGAACTGGTGACGGATTTCGAAGGAGCATGCAGACAGTCACTGGAGAATTTATTCGCGGTTATCGCCGCCGGCGGGTCGAGTCTGGACAATATCGTGAAAGTGAACATCTATGTTAGAGATATGGGGAAATTCTCGATACTAAACGAAATCTACATGACGTATTTCAAGGAACACAAGCCCGCGAGAGCTGTCGTTGAAGTCTCTAACTTGCCCAAGAATGCGCTGGTAGAAATGGAAGCCGTGGCGATAATACCGTAATCAGGAGGATATCATGGGTATTTCTATAAAGCTGCCCGATGGCACAATCAAGGAGTACGGGCAAAGCGTAACACCATCAGAACTGGCAAGTGACATTTCCGAGGGCCTTGCCAGACGAACCTTCGGTGCTGTTGTCAATGATGAGTTCTGGGATGCGGACAGGCCAATTGAACGGGATGCTTCTGTGAGACTGATTCTCGACAAAGATCCTGAATCGGCTGTCTTCTTTAGGCACACGATGTCTCATATTTTGGCACAGGCTGTCATGAGGATCTATGGCAAGGATCAAGTCAAGCTGGCCATAGGGCCTACAATTGAGAATGGATTTTACTACGACATAGATCTGGGAGATATTAGAATAACTGAAGAGGATTTGCCGAAGATCGAATCCGAGATGGAGAAGATAATCAAGGAAGATCTCACGGTGGAGAGGTTCGAGCTGCCTGTGAGCGATGCAATAGTTCTGATGAAAAAGGAGGGCCAGCCTTACAAGGTAGAGCTGATAGAGGATCTTGTAAAGGATACTGGTACTGATAGCGTCACATTCTACAAGCAGGGAGAATTTGTCGATCTTTGCAGGGGACCTCACGTTTCTTCGACGGGCAAGGTTAAGTATTTCAAGCTCACATCTGTATCCGGGGCCTACTGGAGAGGCGATGAGAACAACAAGATGCTTCAGAGGGTTTATGGTACTGCCTTCGCCAAGAAGAGCGATCTCGAAGCTTATCTAAAGATGATAGAAGAAGCGAAGAAGAGGGACCATAGAAAGCTTGGTCCTGCTCTAGGTCTGTTTACAATCAATTACGAATACGCTCCTGGGATGCCGGTTTTCCTTCCGAAAGGTACGGAAGTGTTGAATCAACTCCTTCAGTTCTCCAGAGAGAAGCACATAGAGGACGGTTACAGGGAAGTGAGTACGCCACAGGTCATGTCGGATGCCCTGTGGAGAACATCAGGGCACTGGGATCATTACAGGGACAACATGTACTTCACGGAGAAAGAGGACCAGCAGTTTGCGGTAAAGCCAATGAATTGTCCCGGTCATATCATAGTCTACAAGTCCTCGTCTGTGAGCTACAGGGATCTTCCGATGAAGCTCTTCGAGTTTGGGAAGGTCCACAGATACGAACGTTCGGGTGTCCTGCATGGGCTATTCAGGGTAAGAGGCTTCGTTCAGGATGACGCTCACATATTCTGTACCAGAGAACAGATACAGCAGGAGATCATGGGCGTGATCGACTTCGTAGAGAAGATATACTCGCCTTTCAATTTCGAGTACAGGGCGGAGCTCTCGACGAGGCCTGAAGATTACATGGGCGAAGTGGAGCTCTGGGATATTGCTACAAAGGCACTTGAAGATTCTCTGAAGGCAAAGAATATGGAGTTCAAGGTCAATGAAGGTGATGGGGCGTTTTACGGTCCTAAGATCGATTACCATATAAAGGATTCTTTAGGAAGGGAATGGCAGTGCGCCACTATTCAGCTCGATTTCATGATGCCCGAGCGCTTCGGAATCAAGTATGTGGGCTCCGACAACGAGGAATACCAGCCAGTTATGATTCACAGAGCCATCTACGGCTCAGTTGAGAGATTCATGGGAATACTTATCGAGCACTTCGCAGGAGCCTTCCCAACGTGGTTTGCTCCGACCCAGGTTGCAGTCATCCCCATAGCCGACAGACACATCGAATACGCCGAGTCAGTCGCTTCTGAACTGAAGAACAAGGGGTTCAGAGTCGAGGTTGATGACAGGCAGAAATCTACAAACTACAAGATACGGGATGCTCAGATGCAAAAAGTGCCCTATATGTTGATAGTCGGTGATAGAGAAAGAGAGCGCGGAACGGTATCGGTAAGACTGCGTAGTGAAAAAGATCTTGGATCCATTGAACTCGACAAGTTTATCGAGAAGCTCTCTGAAGAGATCAAAAGTAGAAGGGCCACGAGTGTTTTTGAATGATAGAGAGACCCCTGCAATGCGGGGGTCTTGTTTTCCTATCCGAGAACTCCTCGAAAGGAGGCGATTGGCACGAATATCATTGATATTATTCCGGTAGCGCGGGGTGACAAGCCGGCCGACGTTCTGCTGAAGAACTGCAAAGTGGTCAATGTGTTCAGTGGCGAGGTTGAAGAAGCGAATCTTGCTCTCTTCAGGAAGAGAATAGCCGGAATTGGCGATTACGAAGAAGGTGTTGAAGTTATAGATCTTGAAGGCTCATTCGTAGTGCCCGGCCTTATTGATGCGCATCTTCACATAGAATCATCTATGGTATCGCCCGTCGAATTCTCCAAGACGATTCTTGCACGAGGAACCACGACCGCAATAGCAGACCCTCACGAGATTGCAAACGTAATGGGGCTTACCGGTATAGAGTACATGATAAGATCTACGGAAGGTGTTCCTGTCAATCTGTATATCATGATTCCTTCGGCCGTCCCTGCTTCAACAATGGAGACCTCCGGCGCAACGATCAGTGTAATGGATATGATAGGCTTTGTGGAGAAGTTTCAAAACAGAGTTCTCGGGCTGGGAGAGGTGATGAATTTCCCCGATATCATAAACGGTGATCGTGATTCAATAGCGAAAATCGAATTGATCCGTCACAAATACAAGAAGATAGATGGACATATCCCTGGAGTTCTTGGCAAACCGCTCAATGCTTACATTTGCGCCTTTGTGCGATCGGAGCATGAATGCACATATGTTGAGGAGGCGCGTGAGAAGCTTTCAAGAGGAATGCAGATTCTCATGAGAGAGGGCAGTGTTGAGAGAAACCTCGTTCCGCTTCTTCCACTAATAAATGACAAGACCTATCCGTTCGTCTCTTTCTGTACCGATGACAAGCACCCCGACGACATCATCAGAGAAGGTCATATCGATCACAATATTAGAAAGGCCATAAAACACGGGATAGATCCGATAATCGCAATAAGGGCGGCGACCATCAATACGGCTAGACATTACAATCTTAGATCGATGGGTGCCATCGCGCCCGGATACAAGGCGGACCTAGTAGTGGTCGATGACCTCAAGTCCTTCAACCCCAGAATGGTTTTCAAAGACTCCAGGGTGGTTGCAAGAGATGGAAAATTGGTTGCTGACGTGATATCCAGAAGCTTTCCGCAGGAAAAAACGAATACATTCAAGTGCCAGAGAATCAATGAGAGCGACCTGGCTGTCCGAGCCAGAAGTAAATTCATTAGGGTGATAGAGCTTCTTGGGAGCGAGGTTCTTACAGGAGGCTCCATCGTTGAGGCGAAGTTAGAGGGAGGAAACGCAGTCAGCGATACTTCTCGAGACGTTTTGAAGCTCGCCGCTATTTGCAGATATTGTGAAGGGAAATCCATGTCGGTAGCATTTGCGAAGGGATCTGGGTTGAAGAAGGGGGCAGTGGCAACATCTGTCGGTCATGATTCTCACAATCTGGGAGTCTTGGGGGTTAGTGATTCAGACATGGTTTTTGCCGCCAATAGAGTGATTGACATGGGTGGAGGTCTTGTTGCAGTAGTAGATGGAAAGATAATATCTGAACTGCCTCTGAAGATCGCTGGACTGATGTCGGATCTGACAAGCAGGGAAGTGGCTGAGAGACTGGTGGAGTTGAAGGAAGCGACAAGATCAATGGGAAGCATTCTTCCTGACCTTTTCATGACGCTCTCTTTTGTTCAGCTTTCAGTTATTCCCAAGTTGAAGCTAACGAATCTCGGTCTCGTCGATGTAGAGAAGAACGATTTCGTACCGCTTTTCGTTGAGGAGGATGAAGATGTCTGATTCACAAGAGAGAGTTGTTGGCAGAAGAATCAAGAGGGTAGATGCCCTGGAGAAGGTCGATGGCCGGGCTAAATTCGCTGCCGACGTTTCTTTTGACAGACAGGTCTGTTGTGCTCTCGTGATCGCGAGGAAGGCGCACGGAGTTCTGAAGTCGATTGACGTTTCAGCTGCCATAAGGCTCCCCGGTGTGGAAGGTGTCTTCACCTGGAAGGATATTCCCGGTGAGAATCAGCTAGGCGATGTGGTGAGGGATATGCCATGTTTGGTCAGGGAAGGGGAAAAGGTCAGGTTCTACGGTGATGTTATAGCTGTGGTTGCCGCACAAAGCAAGAGAATTGCCGAAGAAGCCGCGGATCTGGTCAAAGTTGAGATTCAGGAATTGGAGCCGGTTTTGACAATAGAAGACGCTTTGAAGAATGAGATTCTGGTCCATGAGGATACGAACGTTGGTGTGTCGAAGAGGATAAGAAAGGGCAATGCCTCGAAATATATCGAGAACTCAGAACTCGTTTTTGAAGGGGAATTCTATGCCCATTATCAAGAGCAGGCTTATATGGAGCCTCAGGGAGTAATTGTGGTTCCGGATATCGACTACGGATTCACTGTATACGGATCGATGCAGTGCCCTTACTATGTGCAGGGGGCAGTGTCACACGTTCTCGGTGTCCCGATGAGCAGGGTCAGAGTAATTCAGACCGAGACGGGCGGAGCGTTTGGAGGTAAGGAAGACGTTCCGTCTTACGTTGCTTCTTATGCGGCCGTAGCAGCATACAATTTAAAAAGACCTGCGAAGCTCATTTATTCAAGAGAGATCGATATTCAGACCACTTCTAAGCGCCATCCAGTTAAGTCTTATTATAAAGTTGCGCTTGAAGGAAAGAAAATCAAGGCGATGCAGATTAAGGCTTATATGGATATGGGAGCTTATGCCACGCTCACACCAATCGTCATGTTTAGGACGCTTGTGCATGCGGCCGGAGCTTACGAAATTGATAATGTGGACGTCGATGTTTGCGCCGTCTACACCAACAAGGTTCCACCCGGAGCTTTCAGGGGTTTTGGATCGCCGCAGGTTCTCTTTGCAGTTGAAAGTATGCTTGATGATATAGCTTTTCAGATGGGGTTCGATCCCATGGAGTTCCGAGAAATCAACACGCTAAAGAGAGGATCGAGAACTTCTACAGATCATCTTCTGCTTAACAGTGTCGGAGCACCGGAGACTCTATCGAGAGTCAAGAAGGCTTCGAACTGGCAGAGACTTGTGGCAGAGACAGAGCGGTTCAACAAGGAAAACGATGATTTTAAGAGGGGTGTGGGAGTTTCTCACATCTTCTATGGAGTAAGTCTTGGCGCCGGTGGACAGGCTCTTGACAAGTCGGGTGCGCACGTTCTGATTAATAGAGACGGATCTGTAGAAGTAAGAATCGGTGGAACGGAAATGGGACAGGGCGCAAAAACAGTAATTGCGATAATGGCTGCCGAAGAGCTGGGTCAGAGTATAGAAAAAATCCTTGTCCATCAGCCGGACACGGCCTTTGTCCCTGACAGTGGACCGACAGTGGCCTCCAGGACTACTATCTATTCAGGGAACGCGGTAAGAAGCGCATGTATTGCATTGCGAGAGAAATTGGTTGGCGTATTCTGCGAAATAACGGGTGGCAGTCTCGCCGGTGTGAAGTTTGGAGGCGGCTCTGTTTATGATGAAGATGGAAAGAGAATGCGATTCGATGAAATAGTCGAAGAGGCCTACAAGAGAAATGTCAAGTTGTTTGAGACAGGTTGGTATGAGACTCCAAAATTGAGTTTTGACATGGAAAACGGGATAGGCGAGGCATACGTTACCTACTCTTATGCGAGTCAGGTTGTACAGGTTGAAGTCGATTTAGCAACGGGCTCAATCAAAGTTTTGAAGGCTTTCACAGCTCATGACGTGGGAAAGTCCGTAAATCCCGAAGGAGTTATTGGTCAGATACAAGGTGGTTTTGCTCAGGGGATGGGGTACGCGATTTACGAGGATTTGAAGCAGAGAGATGGAAGGATCGTTTCAGATAATTTCAACACTTACATTATTCCAACGGTCCACGAAATCCCTCATGAGTTGGTCATTGATGTCGTTGAAGACCCCTTCCCAGAAGGGCCATATGGAGCCAAGGGGATAGGCGAGCCCTCACTTATGCCTGTTCCTGCAGCAGTTGCTAACGCTGTTTCTATGGCTATAGGAAGGCGAGTAAGGCAGGTACCGGTTACTCCTGAGTACGTGCTTCGACTAACTGAAAGTGATTTTTCTTCATAATACAGTAGTTAGTTAACAAGGAGGCTTATAATGGCTAAGTTTGTGCTTGGTCCAACGTTCGAAGAAATGCTGCATCCAGATAAGATCGACAGAAAAACGAGAGAGATCGCCTGGAAGATGAGAAAGGAAGATCCTCTGGATCCGATCAACCTGTTTAACATCTCATGGAGAGACATTGAAAACAGGATCTACTACTTCGTACTTCCAAAAGAATTTACAGGAGTCGATGCAAATATTGTTGTCCTGTACGGAAAGGATTTCCCGACGGGCAGCCACAAGGTGGGGGCTACATATTCAATCTTGATGGAGAAGGTTCTGCGAAAAGAGGTAGATCCAACTTATCACACCCTTGTCTGGCCGTCCACGGGGAACTATGGAATTGGCGGGGCTTGGGTAGGTTGCAGAATGAAATTCGATTCCGTGGTAATTCTGCCGGAAGAGATGTCCTCTGAGAGATTCGACATAATTAGAGAGTATGGTGCGAGAGTTATAGCAACCCCCGGTTGTGAGTCGAACGTGAAGGAGATTTACGACAAAGCAAAAGAATTGAAGGCAGCCAATCCAGAAAAAGTTCGTGTTCTCAATCAGTTTGAAGAGCTCGGAAATTACAGATTTCATTATTATGTGACAGGAAACACGATTCTGGAGATGATGGACGAGCTCAGGCTCGGCAACGGCAGGGTCTCCGCGGTCGTTGCAACCGTCGGTTCTGCCGGAACAATAGCTTGTGGAGACAGGATAAAAGAAGTGTATCCTGAGGTCAAAATCGTTGCCGGTGAGCCTGTGCAGTGTCCGACTCTTTCGCTCAATGGCTATGGCGGCCACGACATTCAGGGAATCGGAGACAAACACGTGACCTGGATTCACAATGTGATGAACAACGATGCCGTTGTCGCGCTTGACGACATCGAATGCAAGAAATTGCTCCAGGTTATGACCGATGGCGAGGGCAAGAGCTTCTTGAAGGAGTTTTTGAAGGAAGAAGATGTAGAGACAATGGCAGATATATTTGGTATCTCGGGAGTTGCGAATGTTGTCGGTGCGATAAAGATGGCGAAGCACTACAAAATGACCGACAAAGATAACATCGTGACCATTGCTACAGACAACATGGATCGTTATCATTCTGTGATGGCGAACATGACGAAGACTTACGGTAGCCTCACCAGGGATGAAGCAAAGCACAGGTTCGAATCGTTTGCCCTTGGAGCAAAGACGGACTGGATATTCGAAGGGACAATGGAGAACCGCATGAGATGGCACAATTTGAAGTATTATACCTGGGTTGAACAACAGGGGAAGACAGTTGACGAACTCAACAGCACAATGTCTCAAGATTTCTGGAAGGCTGAAAGTGGAAAGATTGGTGAGATCGACAGGCTCCTCCTAGACTACCGCGAAAAAACCAGATAGTCTGGAAGCGTAATTCTATGTTTTGTTTTTT
This sequence comes from Mesotoga sp. UBA5557, assembly GCF_002425715.1. Classification (NCBI taxonomy): domain Bacteria; kingdom Thermotogati; phylum Thermotogota; class Thermotogae; order Kosmotogales; family Kosmotogaceae; genus Mesotoga; species Mesotoga sp. UBA5557. The sequence continues at coordinate 140,212 of NZ_DIMV01000055.1, read as the reverse complement.
GTAAGCTTTGTAGTACAATGAAAACATGGTGGTACTGACAAAGAGAAAACCGCCCCTGTCAAAGCTGCGCGGTTTTCTCTTTGTTGGTCTGAGCAGTTGCTTTGGCTTAAGTTCCTAACTCAATTCTGGAGGTGGTTCTTTTGAGAAAGCTTCTTCTTCTGTCAATTGTGCTGATCTTCTCACTCGCACTTTCTGCAACAACAATCCAGTTCTGGCATGCAATGGGTGGCTGGAGAATTGACTTTCTGCAGTCTCAGGCAGATGCATTTATGGAATTGCACCCTGACATCAAGGTTGAAGTGCAGTACACTGGAAGCTACAGAGACACTCTGAACAAGATGATCGCCGGGGTTCAGGCAGGAACGGCTCCTCATGTCGTTCAGGTCTTCGAAATTGGTACTCAGATGATGATTGATGGAGAGGTCGCAATTCCAATCGAAGAGATGATGGAGGCCGATCCGTCCTTTGACATCGGGAAGTTCATGCCTCAGGTGCTGAACTATTACAGAGTGAACGGCAAGCTTTATTCTATGCCCTTCAACTCTTCTAATGCCATCGTATTTTATAACAAAACGCTTTTTGAGAAAGCAGGCTTGAATCCCAACGATCCACCAACGACTTTCGAGAGCTTCATCGATGTGGCGCGAAAGCTCACTGTGAAGGATGCCTCGGGGAATGTTGAGCAGGCAGGCTTTACTGTATCTTTGAATTCCTGGTTCTTTGAACAGCTTATGGCAGCTCAAGATGCTCCGCTTATCAATCAGAACAATGGTAGAACGGGGAGACCTACTGCAGCTGTGTTTAACACGCCAGAGGGTCTTGCGATTTTTGAATGGTGGAATGCCATGTCCCAAGAAGGCACCATGATTAACACGAAATTTGAGGATTGGACCGCAGCAAGAAACCTGTTCATTTCTCAGAAAGCCGCAATGCTCATGACTTCAACTTCAGATGTAGCTCTTATGATGGAATCTGCAGAGGCAAACGGATTTGAACTTGGCAGTGTTTTCTTGCCTAGACCGGCAGACTCAAAGGCCGGAGGAGCGATTATCGGCGGAGGAAGTCTGTGGTTGATTGATGGCCATCCTGAAGCAGAAACAAGGGCAGCATGGGAATTCATAAAATTCATGGCCGGAACAGAGCAGCAGATTGAGTGGCACAAGGCGACCGGCTACTTCCCAGTCAGGAAAGACTCGGTTGAAAAGCTTGTTGCAAGTGGTTACTATGGTGATTATCCCGATCACCTAACGGCGTTACTGCAGCTGCTGCTTTCTGTGCAAAGCTACAATACAAACGGTGCAATAACTGGCGCTTTTCCTGAGATCAGGACGGTTGTGACCACTGCCATCGAGAAGATGATTGCAGGGGAAATGACACCTGCACAGGCGCTAAAATATGCCGAGGACGGTGCAACAAAGGCAATTCGCGATTATAACGAAGCTAACTACTGATACTTTTCTTTAGTTGGAGCGGGCTGACTGCCCGCTCCGCTTAATGCTGGAGGTGTAGAATGCGAAAGTGGTTACCATACCTTCTGCTGGTACCTACCTTTCTAGTTATTGTTTTATTCATTTATTATCCTGCAGTAGAAGCATTCAGGATGAGTCTCTACAGAGTCTCCACCTTTGGCAACAAAACGACATTTGTGGGAATTCAGAATTACATAAACCTTTTCAACAATGAGCAGTATCTCTCCTCAGTGAAACTAACGGTGGTCTATGTTGGGCTTTCTGTAACACTATCTGTATTCCTCGGCTTCATAATTGCTATGCTCCTTACTCAAAACGTCCCGGGGACGAAGCTTTACAGAACCTTTCTCTTTGCGCCTTATGCTGTTTCTCCGGCGATTGCCGGCACACTGTGGACCTTCCTTCTCAACCCGGTTGTTGGTCATGTCAACTATGCGTTCATGAAGCTTTTCGGAGTTCAGGTCGAATGGTTGACTTCGAAACCGTATGCATTCTATGCCTTGCTCTTCGCCACTGTCTGGAAGATACTGCCTTTCAATATGATATTCTATATCGCGAGTATTCAAAACGTCTCGGGAGACCTTCTCGAAGCTGCAACTCTTGATGGGGCCGGGGTGATGAAAAAAACCTGGAGAATCATCTTCCCCATGGTTTCTCCGATAACTTTCTATCTGGTAATTATGAATATTGTTAGTACGATGTTTTCCTCATTTGCAATAGTAGACGTGATGACAAGAGGAGGTCCTGCAGGGTACACGACAAACATGATTTATAGGCTATATCTGGATGCCTTCACTTTCCAGAAAAGAGGACCTGCCTCGGCTCAGAGCGTAATAATGTTCATGATTATGGTAGTTGTTACTATCATCTACTTTGCCGTTGCAGAAAGGCGAGTTCACTACCAATGAGGTGCGGCTATGAAGAAGTCTACTAGGAAACTACTGAATACAGTGATTATTGAAGTCGTGCTGATTTCGGTCTCTTTCATTTTCATCATGCCGGTGATCTTGGCTATTACAATGAGCCTTCAGCCGCCTCAAAGTGTCTTTTCCTTTCCTCCGAAGTTTTTCCCGACTGCGTTTTATATCAAGAACTACTTCGATGCTTTCAAGACAGTTCCTTTTGCACGCCTTCTTCTGAACAGCGCAATCGTGTCAACAGCGATTACTCTTGGCAAGCTCGTAACGGGAACGCTTGCGGGATACGCCTTTTCAAACTTTAGGTTCACCGGAAGAGGACTGGCCTTCGGTTTTCTGTTTGCAACGCTCTTTCTGCCGGCAGAGACGATAATGATAGTTCCTCTCTTCTCGCTTATGAACAGATTTGGATGGGTGAATACATATTGGGCCCTTACTATTCCGTTTATGGCCAGCGCAACAAACACTTTTCTGATGAGACAGCAGTTCATGACGATTCCCCTTTCTCTGGAGGACGCTGCAAGGATCGATGGTGCCGGACCGATCAAATACTTCCTCAAAATACTCTTGCCTCTTTCAAAATCGGTTATCGCAGGCTCCGCGATCATAAACTTCGTTTATTCATGGAATATCTATCTCTGGCCGTTGATAGTCACAATGGAAGACAAAATGAAGACAGTCCAGATCGGAGTCAAGATGCTAATTGATGCCGAATCTGCGAACAATTGGGGTATTATTATGGCCGGTACGATGGTTGCAGTGATTCCCACATTACTGGTCTTCTTCTTGCTGCAGAACCTCTTTGTGAAAAGCCTCGTCGGCACAGGCATAAAGGAATAAGTCGACCAGGAGCGCGCATAAGATAAGCAAGAAAAAACAGATAAAGTTCCGTGTTATATCAACTTCTTCAGGGAGAATAGAGAAACGATAGATCTCTTGACATCTTCTGCAGCAGAGCAAAACAGTGCTTAATGCAAAGCGACAAAGCGAGACCTCTCTTGGTTCTTCCGCTTTCAGGGTCTAGTCTTCTTTGGCGCTTTTTGCGCCAGTCAGATTCGATATCGAGTCGTTGAGTATGAAATACTTCGACGCAGCTATCTGCTGTATGGAATCTTTATATCCGTCCAGGCAACTGAAAGGAACTATCTCTATACCGCTCTTCCTGTCAATTGCTTTGCTGTTCTTAAGTATTCCATCGCTTGACATTATGAAGACCCTATTATCGTCTATGAATGATCCCTCGGGGACGTAATGGGTGAGAGCGGCGAACCCAAACGAGATGTTTAGTAGATCCCTTCCAAACAGAATCCCATTTCGTTCCACTATTCCCATAAGATTGAGAAGTGTCGGGAACAGATCAATCTGTCCTCCTACGGTAGAGCTATTTACCTGGATTTCGGAACCGGGTATGTGAAAGATCAGAGGTATGTTCATAGCCTGTGTGAAATCGTATTCTGTTTTCAAGAGTTCGGTAAGTATGTCCTTGTTTTCCTTGTTGAACGGGTATAGACCCGCATGATCACCGTAAAGGACGATCACGGAATCCTCGTAGAGACCTGATTCTTTCAGCCCATCAACGAAATGACCGAGCGCTTCATCCGCGTAATGAACGGACTGAATATAGTTACCAAAAAGCGTGCCTTCATGTTCGGGCAGCAAATTCAGTCCCCTCAGTTCTTCTGGCATATCGTATGGATTGTGGCTTGTAAGCGTTACTATGAAGGCAAAGAACGGTTCCTCAAGAAGCCCTAGATGCTCCAGAGTTTGTCTGAAAAGAGAGGAATCACTAAGCCCAAATCCGATGATCTCGTCGCTTTCCATGTCTTCAAGGCTTACGAAATCCGAAAACCCTAATGAAGGGTAGATATTCTCTCTGTTCCAGAACCATCCGTTGTTTCCATGAAATGCAACTGTATGATACCCTTTTGATTTCATTAGTGAAGGCAAAGCATAGAAGCTGTTGCTTTCTCTTGTCTGATAAACGGAAACCTCCCCAAGAGCGTGCATTGAGTTGAGCACAACAAACTCGCAGTCAGATGTATTGCCAGCACCTATTTGCTGATAGATCTCCTCGAAGTAAATCGAATCACGTGAGACAATCTTATTTATATTAGGAGTTACTTCCTGCCCATTGTACTCAAAACCTACCAAGAAGTCCTGAAATGACTCTAGTTGGATCATGATGACGTTCCTATCCTTTGCAACGGAGAAGTATTTTCCCTTATCGGCCATCTTGTTGATATAGCCTTCGTAAGAGACCCTTTCATCAACTTCTATTCCTCTATCAACTCCTGGAATCGCTCTTACCAGGTCGAACATGTGATAGGCAAACACCCCATATCTGTTGAAGACAAAATAAGGCTGCAAAGACTCTGACGAGAAAGGGATGAGCAGACTAATGAGCAGAATTATCGTCACAAGAGTATCTGGATACCCCGGTTTTCTTACTGTTCCTTCCGAGGCTCTCAAAGTCTTCTTCCTTAGATACAGTCCTATTGGAATCAAGTCGACAATGAAGATAAAGCTAATAGGATTAAGGACATACATAATGCTTTCTCTTACGGCTCCAACATGGCCTACATGAATGAGCTCCTTAACTGAAGGTAGAAATCCGAAATACTGGAAGTATATGAAATCTACGAATAGTATACACGAGATTATGCAGTAGAGTAGGAAGAACTTTCCCCTGAATACAATCCAGAAAAGCAGCATCAAGAACGACATCCATGCTAGTGTTCCAAGCAATATCGATGCTCTTGCAAGCTCTGCAGTATAACCGTAAAATATCAACGATTTTATTAGGATCAGGACGACCAAAACGGCAATTGTTTTGGTAGTCCATTGGTGAATCCTTTTCATGCGAATCGCATCCTAAACTCAGATTTTTGCGGGCAGTAGAATTATACTAATTTACGCCGAAACGTTCAATGCGTCGATATGATGGCACAGAGTTGCATAATCCAAAAAGCAGGAGGATGATTATAGATGTGTGACGAATTACATTTCTTCGCAGATGGATTTGACTCGGAAAGCCCCTATTCTTCAGTGAAGGAGAATAGAGAACTCGAACTTGTCTTCGGGTTATATGATGGCAGGACAATTCTTGAGAAAATCTGTGGTCTAGATGAATCTAGTCCGCTTTTTAATGAGATTTCGCGGGCAGGAGAAGACATTGACAGATTATCCTCAGTTCTTGGTGTGGAGGATCTTTCCTCTATCATCCTCAGCGCGCATCCTAGGAGGGAAGTTGACTTCGCGTTTCGCTCAGAGGTTCTTGACAAGGGCAGGTATTATCTGGGTCATGCGGAAAGGAGCGATGAAAGTCTCGTTTCGGTAGTGTTCGAGGAGCTCGAGCACTACTTGGCAAGATACAAGAACCGGGAACGCCTATTCGCTAACCTGGTCAGAATCTTGGAGAATTCTCCCGTTGCCCTTTGCTTTTACGACAGCAACTTTGACTCTGTATTCTTCAACAAGAGAGCGAAGGAAGCGGGTTTTGACATTTCCGCCTTATCGGTTTCGTCTGAAGGGAAGCCCTTCATTGAGTCTGTTGGATCAGAAGAGACCAAGAGATATTTCAGGAGCCTCATTGTCGACTTTCAGTGGGATGGTTCGCATACGGGCCGGGCAAAGTACTCGGTCGACATAACAGATAGCGAAAGAGCTAAGCTTGAGCTTAAGAAAAGCAGGAACAAGATCAAGAAGCTTCACGAAATAGCTCTGAAGCTTTCAAAAGCCGATAGTGAGGAAAGGGTGTACGACCTCATCGTGGAAGCTTCGCAGAAGATACTGGAGTTCGATGTATATAGTCTCGATATTGTGGAGGGGGATTTTCTGGTAGTAAAGAGAGTTACAAATTCCGTTCCCGATAAAGGGGATGATTGCTACAACAAGCACGAGGGAATTGCCGGAAGAACTCTGAGGGAAGGCAAGACACTTGTCTTCCCGGATATCTCAATAAGCATCGAGGCAAAACCAAAAAGCAGTGATTATCGCTCTGCTTTGAGCATTCCAATAGGCAACTTCGGTGTGTTTCAGACGATTTCTACCGAGCTTGACGCTTTTGATAGTGAAGACGTAGAGCTTGCAGAGATTTTGGCCGCTCATGCCGCCGAAGCCATCAATGGAATAAGGAACAGAGGAGAGATCACAAGACTCACTTACAATGATCCTCTGACGGGAGCACTCAGCAGGAATGGTCTGGAGAAGTTCACTTCTGTAGAGATTGAAAAATCAATCAGACACTCTGTACCCTTGTCGCTAATGATGCTCGACATTGACGATTTCAAAGGGATAAACGACTCTTTCGGTCACGTTTATGGTGACTCGGTTCTCTCCTGGTTGGTAGAGTCGGTTAGAATGATTATCAGGAGTACCGATCAGGTTATTAGATGGGGAGGCGATGAGTTCTTGATTGTCTTGCCGGAAGTAACTCTGGAGGGAGCGGAATCTATGGCGGAGAGAATACTTGACCACTTGAAGAAGAGAACCATTGAAGAAAGGGCAGAAATAACCGTCAGCATTGGAATTACCAGCTTTCTGGGTGATGGGGATGATATTGACCGTATGATACACCGCGCCGATTCCGCATTGTATGAAGCCAAAAGTAAGGGTAAGGACCGCTTACGCGTTTTCAGAGAGAGTCAGAGCTAAATAGAAGGGACTGTTCTCACGATCGAAAAGTTGCCATCGGGACCCTCTTCAAGGTAGACAGAAATCCTTATGTCCTTTATCCAGTTTCCCTCGCGAGAACCCAACGAATTCCACTTGCAGCTGTCGATATCGAGAGGCTTAATGGAAATCGATGCGGTTAGTATGGCTATACCGTTGGATTCCTCATGGACCTTCATATTCTCAATTAAGAATCCCGTCAGTCTCGACTCCGGAGGAAGCCCACGATCTTCGTATCGCTTCATGTATTCACGAAGAAGAGAACTGCCGGTTTCTCTTATGCTTGCCTCGCGAGCAAAGGAGCTTTCTACAGAAGAGTGAAACAGAGTGTCGCCGAAGAAAAGCACAGTACCTAAGAGAACTGCCTGCAAGAAAATTATCAGATAGATCCATCTGTGATCTTCCACTAAAAATCATCTCCTCTGACTCCTGACAAAGATCTCTACGCGTAGATTATACCTCATTTGTCTGTCTTATCAGAGTTCACAACAGTTAGTCAAGCACGACCAGCTGAGCAAGAGCATCACTATGGTTATTAGCCTTTTCCCTTTGAACTCATGAAAGTCATAGTCTGAAAAAGGCTGGGGCTTAAAAAACTCCTGCCTTAAAAACGGCAAGAGTTAAATTGCACAAGAACTTCTTTACAAATCTAGCTGATTGACTTCAGCACCTGCCTAGCCCAGTTGACGCTAGCGTTGGCCGCATAATTGACGCCAGATCCGATTGGATCGTAGAAATCAACAGCTCCAATTATCTTGTTGGCCGACAGTTTGCTAATCATCTCCTGAAAAACTATCCCCATAAGGCCCTCATGAGTGCAGAAAAGAGCTATCTTCTTTTCAGAGAGATTTGCTTCTTTTAAAAAGCTCTCCATCGGTGGTGCGTAGCTCATCGCCCAGACAGGCGAACCAAGGAATATCAGGTCATATTGATTCGGATCGATCGAATAGGGTTCAAGCTCAGGCACGGGATCCATGCTAACGCTTTTGCCTTCCCAGATATACCTGACCTTTCTTCCGCCCTTCTTCTCCATAGGTCTTAGCTCTAGCAAATCTGCATTCGTTTCGTTGGCAATAGACTCTGCAATCGATTTAGTACTCTCATCGTGAGAGTAATAGACAACGAGAATCTTCTTATCATCTTCATTAGGCATAAATCTTACCTCCTATCTCCGACTATTATTCTCGTTATTATTCTCTCACATATTTCCTTTTCTTCCAAGTGGTTTCCTTTCTCTTTCGAATACTACTCTTGGGTGAATCTCATTTCCGCGTACTTAGTTTTGAAACCCATCTTCTCATAAAGGAATCTTGCAGGATTATTCTGCTCGACATGCAAGGCGATATCTCCGTTGCATAATCTCTTTATCTGTTTGATGAGCTTCTTTCCGATGCCGGTACCTCTTGCCGTTTTGTCGACAGCAATATAGACCAATATGTGTTCAGGAATGTACCCCTTCATTCCGGTATCGTTGATAACCGAAACACCGAGAACCTTTTCGCCCTCCATGGCCGCCAAAACAAATCCGCCTTTTCCTTCTTCGTTAGAGAAAGCGTAATCTATGGATCTTCTTATGGCCTGTCTATCGTCACCGTACTCTTCCAGGTGCTTGTGAAGGAATTCGACGATTCTGCCTATTCCTACATCACTCTCAACTTTCTCTAGATTCTTAAATCGTTTGATCGTTATTTTGTCGGTTTTTGTTAGCAACTTCAAAGAACCACCTCCGTGTGAAATAGCTATTCGTTTGTATAACCAAAATCATTATAACATCGTCAATTGTTAACGTGTGTAAAGTCCTATTATGAGGATTTCCGTTATTCGGAGTGATGAGCAGTTATCCCTAGACGTGTAAGATATTGTTCATATTGACTAGAATACCAACCAATAACAACTCCCGTCGGGCCTTCGATCGATCAAACCGTATTCAATCAGATATCTCCTAAGAAGAGCGTAGTCATCATGGAACTTTCTCAGATTCTCATTTGTCTGTTCTTCGGTATACTTCACACCTGGCTTGAAGACTTTAGCAATCTCTCTCAGGACAATCACTCTGTCCTTTTCTCTCTTTGGAAATCTCGCCAATTTCCGGTCTTCACCGAAGAATCTCGCCACTCTTTCATTGCGCTCGGCCTCGGTCACAGCATATCGTTCATCGATCATGGTGGCGTTTCTATGTACGTCAACAATTCTGTCTTCCTTGCCGACGCTTCTTTCCATCATAAGATGGAGTACGAGGAAGATTTTTGCCTGCCTTGCCTTTTCCTTCAACCTAAAGCGATAATTTCTAACAGTTGACTGACTAAGGCTTAGTTCTCTTGCGATCTCCTTATCACCCATGCCCTTGTAGAATAGCCGCATCAAGGTCTGTTGTTGTTCAGATAGGCCTGTGTACTTGCGATCGAGTTCCAATAGGGTACTAAAGGCCGACCCGTGGCAGGAAGAAATATGTTCATTTACTGCCTTCTCGGCATCCATCAACAGATCGTTACTGCTTTTGAAGACAATACCCTTTTCGAAGGTCTTCCCACAAGCAAGACAGACAAATGAATCGTTAAGGAGTTTGTAGCCGGCTTCAAGTTCTTCAATGCTGCTATCCCAGAAAAGCTCCGATGATTCCATTATCTCACCTCCCGAATAAGAGTATAAGAGAAAAACAAGGTTTTGCAAACAATGTAGAGCAATGTTTACTTATATATAGACAAAAGAAGGATTATCAAATGTAATGGGTAATCATCTGGAGATGACTGACTGTGATCTGATCGTTCACTCTACCTCGGTGAAAGTACTCAGATCTCTACAGACAGCACTTCCTTGCTATATGTTGTGGTGAAACCAGCATCTTCGTAGATGCGTTTTGCCGCGAGACGGTCAGAAGTAACAGAGAGCAACGCCTTCCTTTTCCCGGCCTTCCGGAGATAGTCAAGGGCATTAGAGACCAGTGCCCGCGCGAGACGCTTTCCTCTCCATTTTTCAACGACAAAGATCTCTTCCGTGAAACAGTATTCGTTGTTCAGTCTGTCAGGATAGATCATCACACTGCCTGCAATTGAGCTTTTGCCGTCCAATGCTGCAAGGATCACTCCCTCTTTCTTCCAGTAAGGTCTGTTGATGAAGTAGTGGAGATACTTGTACTCGAGCGGCGAGTCAGGGAAACACGATTGCTCTGCACGTAGATAATTGATAATCTCAGGTTCCTTTCTGGGCCTAAGTCTTGACATTGATAGACCTTCGGGAAGTGGATAAGAAACGACTTCATCCTTCAAGTCTCTTTCCATGTAATTGAAATCCTTCCATCGAGTGAACCCCAAAGACGAGAAGAAATCTCTCTTTGTCTTTTCGCTTTCGGCAATCCTTACACAGATTCTAGTTCCAGCTGCAGGAAAAAAAGAGTTTGTGGATTCGGAGATCAAAGGGAGTGAAGCCTCGAACAGAAGTGACATCAAGTTGGTAGCGGGAGAGTCGGCTACATTTATGTCGAGCCATATGTGATGAAAGTGAACTCTTGAGAAGTTCTGTCGGGAAAGAAATCTGGAGAAACCGAGCACTCTTCTTTCGTTTATGGCCAAAAGAGTGTTTTTTCTCCCATTTAACAAGGGGTTCTTGAGATCATCCGCGGTGAACCTCTCCGCATAGGGGTGATCTTTCTCGTAACTGCACTGAATGGCTAACATCTGATCTGTGTATTCTTTAGAGTAGCCGACTATTCTCACAAAATCGCCTCCGTGAAACCGAGAAGCATTCGCCGCTTCATAGGATTCTGATAATCACCACTTACATTATAAGTATATTGGAATTTGAATTCGTGCTCAGCTTAATTCATCATAGTTCATTTTCTCGAGAACCAGTCGGATAACTCTGAGGTAAAAGTGGCATAATATATAAATAATAGAATCTATTAGAGTCTTTCAAGTACACCAAAGCAGATAAAGATGACAGGGTGTGATGAGATGAAGGGAAACGGAGGCTCTAGTAGATTTGCTAGTATTCTGATGCCCGGAGGTGGACCTCTTATGTTCTTTGGTAAGAAAGAAGTGGCGATTATTCAGCTTTTTCATGAGCATCTGGATTTCATCTCAAGAACTCTCGAAAACCTTGAAAAGGTATTCATTTCCATCCAGAATGATGACCTATCTTCTGTGGAGATCTATTCGGAAGAGGTACGAAAAATGGAATCGGCCGCCGATGCAAAGAGACGCGAGATGGAAAACGCGATGTATCAGGGTGCTTTTCTTCCAAACTTCCGCGGAGATTTTCTTGGTCTGGCGGAATCCTTCGATAAGGTGGCCAATGAAGCAGAGAATGTCGTTGACCAGATTGAGCTGCAGCGTCTTGTGATCCCGGCAGAACTGAAGGCCGATCTTCTAAAACAGTTACAGCTTGCTGTTGAGACATATGAGACATCAAAGGAAGCGGCTATCAATCTCTTTCAAGAGCTAAGCATTGCCGAAGAGAAAATCAAGGAGACTGAACGACTCGAAAACATTGAAGACAGTCACGAGCGAGCTCTAGTCAAGAAGATCTTCGAGATGAATTTGTCCCTCGCAGAGAAGAGGCAGCTCCGGGAACTTGTTCTATCAATAGGTGATATTGCGAATCTCTCTGAAGACTGTTCCGACAGAATGGAAATTATCGTGCTCAAGAGAAGGGTTTGATCAAAAGAGAGCTCTGATAGCGTTAATCGAAAGGTACAGCCCAACTGAAACTAGTCCAGCGATCAAAGGGGTCTGTAGCCAACCAAGAACGATGTTTCGAAGGATTTTGTAGTTGATGTTTGTCGAGCCTCTTGCCAGTCCAGCACCAATTACTGCACCAACGATTGCCTGTGAAGTTGAAACAGGGACTCCAATTAAAGCGTAGATCCATACCGTAATTGCCTGGGCGAGAACAGCTATTACGGCCGAGAAGTGATCTAGCTGGATAATCTGCTTTCCAACAGTGTACATGACCCTCTTGCTGAAAGTCAACACGCCTAGGCCGATGCTCAATCCGCCTACGAGAGCGGCGACTTCCAGGGGTATGATTCCGGCATACGGTCCAGTAACATTTGCAACATTGTTGGCGCCCAGAGCGTAAGAGCCATACGCGCCAATGATCAAAGCTCCTACCTTCAGAGACAAGTCCTGGGCCTGGATAGTCTTTATTCTTCGAAAGAATACCGCCGAGATCTTATAAAGGAAGAACGCACCTGCAGCGGCTCCTATGGGTGTTGTTACCCAGCAAATGACCACCTTTGTCAGTACTGACCAGTCTACAGTGGAATTCAGAATTCCGATTCCGAGAATCGCTCCCATCATTGCCTGAGATGAAGAAGAAGGAATTCCCAAATATGTCATTACAATCATGGAAAGAGCGGCTCCTATGGTACTTATTGAAGCAGTAAGAAGCGTCTGGGTGCTTACACTCGAGATCGTTTCAAGACCTCGGGAACCCTCAAGCAGTGAACCGATTAGTATGAATATCGCCGACAACACGACCGCAACACGATATTTCACAAGTCCCGAAGTAACCGCCGTACCGTATACATTCGCAGCGTCGTTTGCCCCTAATGCCCAGCCAAAAACAACTGCCGGAATTATCGCAAAGAACATATTAGCCTCCATAGGGAGAAAGAAAAGTTGATAGATTATATCACGGTATTACATAGATTCGAAGCCATCTTTGAGAGATCGGGCAGAAAGAGACGAAGGTAGCAGAAACTGAAGGGAAATCCATTGGAGAATAGGCGGAATTCAGAACTCGATGAATAAGATCTCGGGAGGACTTGCCAGTCTTCCGGGAAACCAGCCGCCTATACCTCTAGTAACGAAAATCTTTGTTCCGTTTGTTTCGTAAAGCCCGCGATAGTAATCGCCACTAAAACCTCTAGAGCTCTTCAGGATGATTTCTGTAAGCCAGGGTATGTAGAATTGACCCCCGTGAGTGTGTCCTGCCAGCACAAGATCGAATTTTTCAAGAATGTCAGGATGTTCTTCGAGCATATTAGGTGCATGGACCATGAGTATCTTCAGATCATACTCATCATCAGGAAGGAACTTAGTCCACGAGAAGTAATGATGGGACGGAGTGCCCGTCAATCCCAGCTTTTTTCCTGCAATTTGAATCACAGTCGAGCGGGTATGAATCACGTTTATCCCCAGCTCCTCGTAGATCTTCCCCATGACATCTGTCTCGGATTCCTCCCAGTTTCCATATACGGCATAAACGGGCGCTATTCTGACTAGTTGCGAAAAGTAATTCTTCATAAACTCCATATCTGTATAAGGAGACAAAACATCGCCCCCAAATAGAATCAGATCTACACCTTCGTCGACGAGCCTTTCAAGAAGATGATCGTGAATGGGTTTCTTCATCCAAATGTGAATATCGGCAAAGAAGGCAATTTTCGCCGAAGGTTCTTCCGAGAACGTAAGCCTTTCGATCGTCAGAATGTTTGGTTCTATCAAAAAAATGTAGGCGATTATGCCGGCAACAATTAACCAGATCTTCCAATGCTTCAAAAAACCATTCCCTCATAAAGTTGTGTCATGCGAACCGATTCTACATGATTATTCAGCAGTCGGTTCAGGCAGTCACTAAAATAACCGTGATTTCTTCTTTACAAGCACCCTACCTTTCCATTTCGTAGCTCCACAAAGGTGAGCAACTATCGAATGGAATCCGATAATTGATGAGACGAGTGTGATCAGCGGATACAGAATAATCACCAGGGGCCTGAGTGAAAACTTAACGCTGGCGAGAAGCCACATACCGAATGAGAGTGTCAGACTAATCAGAGACAGAATCCCGGCGGACTCTGGAACGGCGGCTCCAAGAATGAATAGTAAAGCTACAGTGAGAGGAAAGAAATCCAAAGTAAGCATCCAACCCCAAACAAAGGCAGCGGGGACTATTCTGTAGTCAAACAGGGAGAAGTAATTCTTGAGAAAGCCCAAATATGCGGCTTTGAATCCATCGTACATCTTGCACTCTACAAGATCTGAAGCATCGTACAGTCTCCACTTCATCCCAGCCTTCTTTATCAGCCTGCCAAGAGAGATATCATCGACCCCGTGGTCCTTCACGGCCTCATGGCCTCCGATTGAGAGATAGGATAGCCTCCTGAACATCATGAACTGACCGCTGGCTGCCGCGAGTGATTTGCACCTCTTGCCATACGCGATAATGAGTGGAAAGATCGAGAAGACACTGTGAATCATAAATGGTATAGTTATCAACTCACCCAGCGTGTCGGTCTTCTCCTTAACCACGGCCGTCAACAGATCTGTTTTTTCTCTAATCATGACGCTTACAGCGTGTGAAATTGTGGGGGAAGCGTGAACGGTATCGGCATCTGTGAAAAGGAGGATCTCTCCCTTCGCTTCTCTTGCAAGCTGGTGGCATGCCCAGTGCTTCCCAAGCCATCCTTCTGGCAAAGCTTCTCCCTTAATTACTCTGAGGTTGTTAAACTCACTTCTCATTGATTCAAGGATTTGGAGTGTTGCGTCGGATGAGCTATCGTCGAGTACGATTAGTTCGAGATTGCGGTAATCTTGATTAAGAAGGGAGTAAACGCACCTCGAGATGTTTTTCTCTTCGTTTCTGGCAGGAATCAGTACTGAAACCAGAGGGCCATGCAGAACCCTTTCGAAACGGCTGATCTTTTTCATCAGAATCGCGTTAGAGACTGAAATTAAAAACATCATACCTAGGAAGAGAGCAACTGAAACTGACTGGGAGAGAAGAGAGGTCATTTTTCCTTCCTCCGAAACCTGAATGCTATGGGAAAAGCAAGCTGATCCCTGTGTTTGAAAGCAAGGATTGTTGTGTTTATTGTCCAAATTGAGATAGCAATAACGTCCTTCTGAACGACGAGAAAGATCAGGAGGCCGCACATGCTAAGAATTACCTTCCAGCCATCGGTCCTGGGATTAATGACGAATGAGAATAACAACATAAACGCTCCGATTATTGAAGGTCCGACCCATTGGGTTACACCTGACCAGATGCCGAAAGAGACTGCTACAGCCTTACCTCCATTCATTCGCAGAAAGGGTGAAAAAGCGTGACCCAGGACCGGAGAGACTGCGACGGGTACTATCTCCCAGCCGGAAATTCCTCCAATTGAAAGGGCGAGCAACACGGGAAGATACCCCTTGAAGTAGTCGAGCGCCATCGCAAACAACCCAAGTGCTAGTCCTGCTCCCCTTATCACATTGGAACATCCCGGGTTGCCGTCGCCAATCTCCCTGATCTTCTTACCGGTCGTCTTCTCGTAAATCATTTTAGAAAACATTATTGAGCCTGAAAAAAAGCCAATGAGAGTCCACAGGATGAACATCAAATCTTCCTCCGGCATAGAGCATATTACTTTCCTCATCTTAATGCCCCGAATGCTTGACGAGGAGAGATCTCTCCTCTTGTTGACAGTCCAAACTTCTTTCCGAGCTACGATTTCGCTTATGACTTGGTATCTTCTTCTAAACAACTTACAAAGGAGAGAGCCACTTGTATGTCGACTGAGCCCAGGATTCACGATATCAACTCTCTGCTTCTATTGAACCATGAGAAGTCAATTATACATAGCAAACCGGGCAAAGCGCTTCTTCTTGAGAGCGAATAGCTTGATTTCTGCAAGACCTGAAGTAAATGATAAAATCTCATCGAATATCGGAAAGGATGGTAAAGATGAAGAGAATTCCACTAGTGTTCTTACTTCTGCTCTCACTGACTTTGCTGCTCTCCGCTAAGAGTCTAGAAGATTTAACTGCCGACGAGTGGAGGCAGGACATCGGGTTTCTCGAAGAGAAACTGCTGAGTACTCACCCTAATGCATTCTTCAATACAGATGAGGGTACGTTCAGACAGCTTCTGCGAAGTCTGGAACGCGATCTGGAGAATCTGTCGTCCAGCGAGATCTACACAAGGCTTACAGAAATCGTCGCATCGATTGGAGACGGCCACACTGCGATCTATCCCGATAGCAGGCTTGCCGTGTATCCAATTTACACTTACTGGTTTACTGACGGGCTTTATATAGTCGCCACATCGGATAGTGAAAAGCACCTGCTGAACTGCAGAGTAGTTGAGATTGCAGGCCTGGAAGTCGAAGATGTCTTTGAACGGTTGAGAAAGGTTGTATCATTCGACAATGAATGGGGATTTCTCCAATCTCACTCTGACTATTTGAATAAAGAAGAGATTATGAAGGGCCTGGGAATGGTTGACATGGATGGAAATCTTCTTCTTAAGGTCGAAAAGGAAGGAGAGATAATTGAAGCCTCCGTAAAGCCTCAAAGAGAAGTATTTCATTGGTTACAGAAGAGAGCGGATGAGATAGACAGAACCTATCAAGGAAGGAAGTACTGGTATCAGTACTACCCTGATTCCAGGATCTTGCATTTTCATTATGCTTCATGTGGTTCGGAAAAAGGAAACCCGTTCATACTGTTTAATTGTAGAATGTTTCTATTCACCTGGACCAACCCAGTAAGCAAATTCGTTCTTGATCTCAGGGGAAATAGAGGAGGCAGCTCTGTCGTTCTGGCACCCTTTATTCTAAGAATGATGATAGATTGGAGATTGAACAGAACTGGAAAGCTCTTTGTTCTAATCGATCGCGGAACCTTCTCTTCGGCAGTTCTCAATGCCATTTCCATGAGAAAACGCACAAACGCGATCTTTGTGGGTGAACCGACCGGTGGCAGTCCGAGGCACTATGGTGAAGTAGAGAAATTTCAGCTGCCTAACTCGGGAATTTCCGTAAGTTGTTCAACCACTTATTGGAAGACTACATCCGATACATCGGAAGCTTTTATGCCGGACATATTGGCGGTGAGATCCTTCCAGGACTATTACGAAATGCGCGATCTAGCCTTTGAAGCCGTTATGACCTATGGATGGGAAGGGGAGGAATAGATGTTAACTCTGTTTAAGAACGTTGAAGTATTTGCTCCAGAACCTCTCGGAAGGAAAGACATTCTGATTTCTGGAGAGAGGATTGTCGAAATCGATGAAGGGATCGACGAATCGGCCGTTCGGTCGCTCAGGGGAGATGTATTCGACCTAGGTGAGGCGTATGCGATTCCCGGATTTGTTGACGGGCACGTGCATCTAATCGGGGGAGGCGGAGAAGGAGGCTTTTCAACAAGAACTCCTGAAGGTTCTTCGCATCAATTCGCCGAAGTCGGTACCACGACAGTTGTTGGAATGTTGGGCACCGATGGTGTTACCAGAGATCACGCTTCTTTGCTTGCAAAGGTTAGGGACTTCCGAAACTCGGGGATAGATTCTTACATGCTGACAGGCTCTTACAGATACCCTTTGAAGACGCTTACGGGGGATGTCATGAGGGATATTGTATTCATTCCCGAGATAATCGGCGTGGGCGAGGTTGCCGTCTCGGATCATAGAAGCAGTAACCTTAGTTCCACAGAGCTTCAGAGATTTGCTATGGACGCGCGTGTGGCCGGAATGCTTTCCGGCAAGGCTGGAGTGACCGTGCTGCATCTTGGAGATGGACAGGAGAAGCTTAAACCTCTTTATGAAGCAGTTGCCGACGGTACTCTCAATCCACGACAGATTATCCCTACACACATCTGTCGATCGGAGGAACTCCTAAGTCAGGGCATCGACTGGGTGAGCAACAAGGGCGGATATATTGACATCACTGCAGATGAACAAAGCACACACCTGGTTCTGAAAGACATCTACAGCAAGAAGATCAGATTCGACAGGATCTGTGTCTCTTCTGACGGCCTCGGTTCTCTTCCCAGATTCGATGATGAAAAGAACCTGGTCGGGATAAGGCCGGCACCGGTCGATACTCTTCTTAAAACCTTCACAAGATTGGTCAAAGGCAGAGGTCTTCCGATACATGAAGCTCTGAAGCCTTTTACGGCAAACCCGGCTGCGTTCTATCATCTGCAGAGAAACGGAATTGGGCTGCTCAAGAGGGGAGGCTCTGCAAACATCTTATTCATTGATCGGGATTTCCAGATAGTCGAAGTGATTTCCAGTGGAAGATCAATTTTGGAAAAAAGGCGATGATCGGTGTGAAACTATGTGCAGTTTATTACAGTAGATCTGGTTCGACAAAGGAAATTGCGGAAAGCTTTTCCGATTCTATTGGTGCAGAACTCTTCAAACTTGAAGACAAAAAGCCCTTGAAATCGATATCCGGTCTCTATGCGCTGCTTGGCCTCGGAAGTCCGTTGAAGGAACCGCTTCCAGATATCGGCAGTTTCGAATTCCTGGTGCTGTTGACTCCAATTTACGCCTGGCATCCTTCGCCTCAGATGAATACTTTCGTGAACAATGCCGATCTGAAAGGCAAGAGCGTGTTTCTAGTAGGTGTAGGAGCAGGTGAGACAAATGAGAAAGCTCTAAAGAGATTCTCCGCAAAAGCCGAAAAGGCCGGCGCGAAAGTAGTCGGGACGAAAAACTTCAAAGGATTGCAGATTAAACAGGATTTGAAGGAGGTCAAATCGAATCTTATAGAAAGCGGGAAACAATTAGCCGGAATCATCGAAAGACTTGTCCAATAGACCTAAATAGACCTAGTAGAGATGTTCGAAGAGGATCTTTAGTCCAATCGAGATTAGCACAATTCCTCCGGTTGCTTCCATCAACTTGCCGAATTTCTGACCCAGTCTCTGTCCGCCCGTTACACCTAGAGCGGAGAGCGTTGCAGTTATCAATCCCGTCATCATAGCAGTGAGGATGATTGGTTTTCCAAGGAATGCGTATGCACTCCCTACAGCCAGTGCATCTATAGAGGTAGCTATCGAAAGTAAGATGAGCGTAAGGCCTCTGGTTCGATCCTTGCATGAGACTTCTTCTTTCCTGTCAAGAGATTC
This sequence comes from Mesotoga sp. UBA5557, assembly GCF_002425715.1. Lineage (NCBI taxonomy): Bacteria > Thermotogati > Thermotogota > Thermotogae > Kosmotogales > Kosmotogaceae > Mesotoga > Mesotoga sp. UBA5557. Next base: position 121,318 of record NZ_DIMV01000055.1, on the reverse strand, counting down.
GAGCAGCATCTTTCCGCCGATACTTCCAAGAAGAATGAAGGCAATCCAGTGATCGAAATCCATTATATAGTCTCGAAAGCTTGCTGCGAGGAAGTATCCGATGATCGGCATTCCAAACTGGAACAGTCCAAAATGAAATGCTACCCTGAAAACATGTCTGCGGGTTACATCCTCCAGAGAGATTCCAGCACATATTGAAACGGCAAATGCGTCCAGTGCTAGACCGGTTGCGACGAGCAGGTTCTCCATCTGAAGCTCCTGGTGTGAGATACCTAGATGGTAACACACCGAGAGACGAGAAGTCTTCAGAAAGAAGCAAAAGCATACTCACTACTGCTTTCAATCATGCGGAAACCGGTTTTCCTCTCGGCGTTTCATTCACTTCACCGGTCTTTCAGCAGAGGTCCTCTGGAGACAGAGAACGTGTGCTCTCCACCACCAGATTGTCTGACGATTCTCAAGAACCACTCTGCTCCTTCTGCGAAATTTGATAGCTTATATTCTGTGAACCGCTATAACTGACTCAATAAGCGTACCGGTATGGGTAGCGGCAGACCGGGTGGAGCCGGCAGCGGGGAAATTCTGGACGAGAGTCACCCGCGTCACGTCCGAAGCCTGCATCGTTTTGATCGCTTATGCTACGTAAAGTTCGTACAATCCTTCTCCGGAGGACGATACTCTGCCTTGAACCTGCTGTTGTTATAGAGCATCTTGATAAAGACGCCCCTTTGCTCGAAAAGCGTGGTTGGTCATGACAAGGAAGAATCGAGACTCTCAATCAAGTACAGGGTGTTATTCGCCACCGAGAGTGTGGCCGCCACCTTTGAGCGGCCTCCGAAGTCAACCAGCCAGTTCAATCATCCTAGTTGTTCAGAGGTTGATGGCTTTTGGCCTTCGGGTAGAACGATTTTTGTGATCTTCGTGTGAGTAATTGCTCCGTCACTGAAAGATCCTGGAATTCTTTAGAGGGCTTCCCGTGAGATTCGAGAAATACTGTTTGAAACATCATCTGTGAGAAAACCAGTAGAAATACTCCTCCATCATCTGCTAAGCAGGTCCTTCTCAGTTTTCCAGAAATCATTTTCAGAACTGTGAACTGAAAATCCATTTATCTGTCCTTCCATAGTTCTGAAAAGTGAATCTGTTTCACGATCCCGCTGAGCAGAATCCCAGGCTAACTCACCCGGAAGCAGGAATTTCAGTTCCGTTGATGCCTGTGAAAAGAAGTCTTGTTCTTCCCCGGATTTTTCGACGTATTCCCAGTGAATTCTGTACAGTGAAGCAAGGGCAGAAGGGGGAGCAAATTCTACTCTCGATATTCTAGCGTTTCCACTGCCGTCAATTACTATAGTGTCTTCTCTTTCATACTCCATGGAAATTGCGCTGCAAGCCACAAGGAGTAAAAACAGAACAATAAGAAATTGCTTCATATCGAACCCTCCCAGTCCATTGTCGAGGGAGTGGCTTTGATTGAGGCGGCAAGGGTAATTGGTTCGATAGGAAACTGGCAGTGAGAAGTCGACTCCCCTACGCTTTCATTATATGCTTTTGGAGTCCCAACACAATACGACCGATATGACAATCCGACTGGAACGGACCCTATGTAATCTGTTCGCTGCATTGGAGTTATCGCAGGACTATTACTTCAATCTTATAGGCCGATAGCTCATATTGCCAAGGAGCGAGAAGCCTCATCCGTATTATGGATCGCCAAATGACCGGGGTGTTATCATTGAAGAAGGGAGTACAATGTGGTTCGTAGGGGTGCAAGGATGGAGCTTGTCTATGGTAAAAGAAACCCGGCAAAAGTGAGGAGCACTAAGACGATGCTTGATGGACTGGATCTCCAGATAAAAGACCTGTGTTCACTCGATCATCTTCCGACTGTTGAGGAGTCCGGAATTAGTCCTCTCGAAAATGCCAAAACAAAGGCGGAGGCTTACTATCGCTTAATTGGCAAACCCATCTTTGCTTGCGACTCCTGACTTTACATCGAAGGCCTAGATTTTGAACTTCAGCCGGGAGTGAAGATCAGAAGGCTGGGTGACAAGGTTATGAATGACGACGAAATGATCGACTACTACAGTAGGCTTGTAGCCGGACTCGGAGGGCGGACAGTGGCTCATTATAGAAACGCCATCTTTCTTGTCTTGAGCGACGATCGAAAACGCTGGCTGATGGATGACACGATAGAAGAGACGTTTTATCTTGTGAGCAAGCCGCATTCGATAAGAGTTGAAGGGGTCCCTATGAATTCGCTCTCTGTTGATGTTCAGTCGGGTAAGTACTTTGTTGACCTTACCGACGAAGAAAGGGCCAGTGCTTATAGCTGTCGTAATGGCTTCAGGAATTTCTTCAGCGAAGCAATCCGTTAATATGTTAATATGTTGATGTGCATTCTATAAGAGCAATATCGTATCCCGCAGCTCATGAAATGCTATTAAGCAGCAAGGCAATAAAGGGAGGACAAAATGGCTTACAAGACAATTAATGGAACTCGACTTTACTACGAGATTAGAGGCAATGAAGGAGGAAGCGAGACGGTCGCCTTTTTCAATGGAGTCATGGCTTCGACGAACAGCTGGTCGCTGCAAACAGGTGTCTTTGAGAGATTCGGGTACAAGATTCTCCTTCACGATTTCAAGGGCCAGCTTCTTTCGGAAAAACCGGCTGGGCCTTACACGTTCAGAGAGCATGCTGAAGAGGCTTTGCTTCTAATGAAGGAACTGGATATTGACAAAGTGCACATAATCGGTACTTCTTACGGAGGCGAAGTAGCTCTAAGATTTGCCATTGATTTTCCTGAGATGGTTAAGTCAATTTCAATCATTGATTCGGTGAGTGAGCTCGACGAGGTTCTAAAGCTTTTTATCCGCAATTGGAAAGAAGCAGCTGGCAAAGGTGACCCTGTGAAATTCTTCTGGAATATGGTGCCGACAATCTACAGCAATTCCTTCATCAAGAGCAATATCAAGATGCTTGAAGAGCGAGCGGATGCATTGAAAAGGGTATCAGAGGACTACTTCGAGGGCCAGATAACTCTATATGATACGTTCTTGAGCGACGTGTACATGAGCGATTCGCTTGGAAGAATCAGCTGCCCAACGCTTCTAGTCTGTGGCGAAGAAGATATTCTGAAGCCCAGGAGGTTTTCGAAAATCATGGCGGACAGGATCCAGAGATCGGAATTCGCTGTTATTCCTGATTGTGGTCACGTGACAATATTTGAAAAGCCAGACGTACTGAACAGCCTGCTTCTAGGCTTCATTATGAAGAACTCAGATCTTGAAGCTTAATTAGTTTTATGACCGTTATCAGTCAAGAGCTTCTTCTTTGGAATAGCTTGAAAAGCTCCATCACTACCAACAGAGGCGCTGCACATGCCAGCAAAATCAGCCACTGGGAGATCGAAACAGGAGAAACACCGAGCAAGTTCTGGAATAAGGAAGTGTTCATTGCAATCAGGTGGAGGCCGTGTGCTGCAATAACTCCAAAAACCAGAATGTAGTTTCTCCTAAGGGGTACTCTGAAGGCCGACTCTGTTTCTGATCTGCAATTGAAAACATGAACATTTTGCATAAGGACAAACAGAAGAAGAAGTAGATTTCTTGCGGAGTCCTCTTCCATTCCGGAACCCAGAAACACCATCCAGGCAACAAAGGCAACAAGCCCCATTGAGAACCCTGACAAGAGTGTCTCTCCAATCATCAATCTGTCGAAGATCCCCTGGTCTGTTCTTCTTGGGGGATTCTTCATCACCCCGGGTTCGCCTTTCTCGAAGGCAAGGGCAACGTCTTGTATTCCATTCGTGACAAGGTTTAGCCAGAGAATCTGAACCGCAACTAAAGGGAGAGGAACATTGAAGATCACCGCGAGAACAAATAGCAGAAGTTCAGCGGCGCCAGTCGATATCAATAAGTAGATCACTTTGCGAACGTTTGCAAACGCGAACCTACCCTCCTCTATTCCCGATACTATCGAAGCAAAATTATCATCTGTGATGATTATCGAACCGGTATCTTTGGCAACATCTGTACCCGAGCCCATTGCTACACCTATGTTTGCCCTTTGCAGTGCAGGAGCGTCATTCACACCATCACCCGTAACTGCTACGAAGTGGCCTTCTCTCTTCAGTGCTTCAACGATATGAAGCTTCTGGACTGGAGAAACTCTTGCAAAGACATTAGAAGAAAGGCATAGGTTGGCAAATTCTTTGCTTTCGTGGTCGCCAGCGCTCTCGAGGTCTTTGCCCGTAACTACTTTGTCGTTCTTTCCTATGATTTCGAGTTCTTCTGCAATTGCTTTGGCCGTAGACGGGTGATCTCCAGTTATCATAATGACTTTGACTCCAGCATCCTGGCTTTCTCTGACCGCACCTTTGACTTCCGGCCTCAGCGGATCTATGAATCCGACTAGTCCGATGAACACAAGGTCGTTAATCTCATCAATCTCAATATCATCACGGTCTACTTCACCTGAAGCGAAGGCGAGCACTCTGTAGCCGCCTTCAGCCAACGAAAGCGCTTTAGCCTCAATTTCTTTGCTGTCAAGCTCATTGGTGCTACCGTCATCATTCAACACAGTTTTGCATCTCGAAAGGATCGTCTCGACCGCTCCCTTCATAGCACATATCTTTTTTCCCTGGAATTCATAAATGGCTGCAGAGTATCTCTTCTCCGATTCGTATGGAACTTCTCTCAATACCCGAGTCTCTTCACGAAGCGACTTCGGTGAAAGACCCGATTTGTAGGCCATTGAGAGAAGAGCAACGTCCATTGCGTCACCACTTTGATGCCACTGGTCGTTCTCCTTTTCGAGAACACCTTCATTGGCTATAACGGAAATCTTTATTAGTTCTTTCAGAGCTTCGGGAATCTCATGTTCGATTCCTTGAAACTCTCCTTTGTCGTTATATCCTTCACCACTTATTTCATAGTCCTTTCCAGAAGCTAGTCTTACAATTCTTGCAGTCTGCTGGTTAACTGTAAGTGTTCCGGTTTTGTCACTGGCGATGACGGTGCAACTGCCGAGACTCTCAACTGCTTCGAGCTTTCTGACAATAACGTTCCTTTTTGCCATCCTGCTCGTTGCGACTGAAAGCGCAACAGTTAGAGCAACGGGAAGCCCCTCGGGGATGGCGGAAACAGAGAGCGCCACGGCGAGAAAGAATACGTCGGAAAGAGGGTATCCTTGCAAGAGTCTGAGCAGAGCGAAACCGGCCGCTGCTATCAGCACAATATATGCAATCTTGCGCGTGAATTCCTCCATCCTAATCACGAGAGGAGCCTTCCCTTGCTCGGATCCAGTTACGACTTCTGCAATCTTTCCAATTTCGGTGCTGTTGCCTGTTGCGACTACGACTCCCTTTGCTCTACCCGTTATCACTGTTGAACCGGCAAATGCCAGGTTCTTTCGATCGCCTATCTCAAGATCTTCGTCGAGTTGATCCGTGTTCTTCTCAACGGTAGTAGATTCGCCTGTTAGAAACGACTCGTCGACAGAAAGATTGTTGGTTTCTATTAACCTGATATCAGCGGATAACCTATCACCCGACTCGGCTAGAACAATGTCTCCAGGCACCAGTTCATTTGAGTTTACCGTTCTGGTCTCCCCATTGCGTATTACTCTTGATTCCACTTTCATGATTTTCAATAGAGCCTCGGCGCTCTTCTCGGCCTTGAATTCTTGAGTTGTTCCGATAATTGCGTTCAGGACAACTACGGCAAGGATAAAGATTGCATCATCGGGTTCACCAATTATCACGGAAATGAATCCAGCAATCAGGAGTATGTAGATCAAAGGGTCCTTGAACTGCGAGAGAATTATCTGGAGGATAGTGACGGGTTTTTTCTTTGGGAGTTCATTTGGACCGAATCTGTTTAACCTCTCTTTGACTTCTTCTGATGAGATTCCCTCCTTCGAGCTATCCAGATTCTGGAGGGTTTCCTCTACCGAAAGCTTATACCACTTTGTGTTTTCAATACTCTTCTGCATTGTTCCCCCCTGCATCAACAGGAATTCGAATTTCCTGGTTTTGAGAAGGCCCTCAATGAACTGACCTCAATTGCTCTGGGTAATGAAATGCTTCACCCAAGGTCTGCAATATCTAGAAGTATCCTTGAATCCAAATTTCCTGTAGAACTCGACAGTCGAATTCATGAATGATCTTTCAATGCCAAATGATTTCATTCTTCTAATGCCTTCCAAAAGTAGTTGAGTTGCAAAACCGAGATTTCTGTAGGCAATGTGTGCCGACCGGTTCAAAGTTTCCATATCGGTTTTCCAGATCGAGCCAAATCGTACAAAAGGAGGCATGCTCGCCATCGGGACCTACAACAAAAAGGTCTAGCTCTCTCCCGTAATCAGGAGCTTTCCGAATCTCTCTGAAAGCGTCTGCTGGAGGCCAATGTGAAGGTGGACAAAAACCATGAAAGGCCATCGCCTTTGCTCTTGATCTCTTGATCGAATCGTCTTCTTCAGCAACACTGAGTACTTTGTATCCTACCGGGAAGGAAGGAGTCTCTACATCATCGTGAATCTCATAGACAAGATAGGGATTAGGTGTCTCCAGTCTGATGTAGACTCTCTCCTCTACCACCGATTCAAGATCTTTGACATAGAGTTTCACGAGCCCATATCCATTTGCCCAGTCTGCACAAGGTCCTCTTCAATGTAATCGATAATCTCAGGACAAAGAAACCCGTAATTCGGATGGACTTGTATCCAGGCTTCTCCGGGCTCTTCGTTTTCGGAATGTGCTACTGCAACTACTTCTCCATCGCCGGTTTCCCAGATTCCAATTCCGTTTTGCCAGAGAGGAGGTTCGTCTCTGTGGTCCACATGTGGTCTCATCGGAACGCCGAAATAACTCGGTGAATAGTACTTATGGAGAGGTATGATGTGAAATCTACAGATATTCCACCTGTCGATGGTCCAGTTGAAAGGTCCTCCATAGAGTGGGAAAGTCTCTATTATCAGGTCTCTTATCCTCATGTAGTCAATTTCTGGCACATAGCCTCCTCATGGTGACATCTTTCTTCAAAGAGATCCCTCCCTGAACATAGCATGAGACTTTCTGCACCGAATAATCGTTAATTATACCATAGCAGCAAATCCAACAACGTCCCCAAGTCTCTCGCTACAGTACAACCAAAAGAAAGGGCCGGAATTTACCCGGCCACTTTTCATCAGTCTCGAGCTGTTGAGCTTATCTGAGGAGCTCAGTACTGAATCGCTCTAGGAAGCTTCTTGGCCTGCTCAATCCAATTCAGAATCTGTTTCTTGGATGGTAATTTGCGCACGAGTCTCTTTGCTGCATTTACTTCCACTACCTTTTCATAAAGGTTATCACCGTTTCTCTTAGAGAGTTCTGGCACTGTGTCGACTCCAGCTGCTTCAAGTAGTTCAGAGTATTCTCCCCCGATTCCCTTGATTCTCATCAAGTCTGCGTGATTCACCCAGGTAAGGATGGTCTCTTCAAGAATATCGGTTTTCTTAGCAAGTTCGGCTCGTGCCTTCTTTGTTTCGCAGGTCTTCAGAAGCGCTTCGATTGAGTTTACACCCGCATCCTTGAGCTTCTTTTCAAACACGGGTCCAATCCCTTCTACAATTGTGAGTTTCGCCATTGATCTTCCTCCCTTCTATATAGTGGTTTTGATTTCAAACTATCCCGCAACTGCTCTGTTACAACTACATGATTCACTTGGCCATTTCTTGAGCAAGTCCCCAACGGAGGAACTCTCGCAATCAACAACTTGCCCCTCTTTGCTCTTGTCAAGCAAATAGGATGACATCCTCTAAACATCTCCGCCGCTGCCCTATTTACAAAGCAATCACTTGTTGGCTCGGAATCAGCATTTTCATCTTTTTACTCCTTGTCAAGGACCACCAGAAGCAACTATGCCAGTTGCCGAAGAATGTCTGAAACACGATTGGGCTATAGTTTTGTCGGCTCCCAAGATTCTTCTTCATTTCATTTTCCACATAGTCCTGTTTAGGCATCTCAGACTCTTTGGTCTTGTGAACGGCTGAGATGGATATACGGACATTCTCTGGAGTATCTTCCCGATGCTTCTTCAACCCTTTGCTGAGAGATTCAAAACCTTGCTCAGTCGAGCAGTAGAGCAAAAGCCCCTTTAAAAGCGTAGGGACACAGGTTAAGTGAGTTCTCTGACCTTCTCCGGAGTTGTATTAACGGATCGGGCTAGTTCCGAAGCGTCATCTTCTTCACAAAGCTGCTTCAGCTCGAGATCAAATAGCCTCACAAATGGCCTCCTTTGAAATTAGGTAACACCAATGTTATTATACTTCCTTGTTATAAAAAGAAAGGTACTTGGAGAGAGTCGACACTCGAGGAAATCAATACTCCTGGATTCAGTCCTTCCGAAACCTACTAATACGGACTTTAAGACTAGCAGATTCTATTATTCAGTATGTTGGCTGTGAATCATTGGAGTTCAAAACTCTTCCGAGAGCTGAATTACGAGCGCACCGAATTCTTCGATACTAGGAGCTCAAAGTGAAAAGGAAAGTGAATCTGATTTCTCAATTATCGTTGTTCTGTATCTCTCTTTCTGGAATAGCCTTTCAACTGTTATTGTCCAGGAATCTTTCGGGAGCACTGATGCAATTGAGCTACTACACTTTGCAGACGAATCTGATAGTCGCAATAGTCGCCCTCTTGAATGCAGTATTCTCCATAAGGACAGCAAAATCACAAATAACAGCCGGATTACTGCGCATTATCACGGGTGGTTCGGTGTTGTGGATAACAGTGACTATGACTATTTACCATCTCCTTCTTTCGGACCGCTATAGGCCCTGAGGACAGGCTCTGTTCGCTAACAACCTTTTGCACTACGTTACACCGCTTCTCGCGATAATCTTCTGGCTAATCTTTGAAGAAGGGAAATCATATAGGTTTTTCTATCCCTTGCTCTGGGCAGTATATCCTCTTTCCTACGCGGTTGTTTCGGTGATTCGAGGAGCCATAACAGGTTTTTTCCTTACTGGTTTCTAGACCCCGCTGCGACCTATCCAAACGGAATTGGTTCATATCTAAATCTCTTCATCTTCACTCTTGTTGTCGGTCTGATTTTCATTGCGACCAAGTATCTAATGGTCTTCTTGAACTATCTACATCTTTCTGGCGGTCGCTTTGCAAATCTATTCAAGAATAATAACCGGATTTGATTAGAAAACTGACCTAGAAGTCAGTTTGTATTGATTCATATCTCTTGTCCTTATGTAAGTTAAGAAAAGGAGGGCTAGGCCCTCCTTAAGAGAATTAACAACTCGCTGTTAGCGTGTTCCCAAACCTTTGCGGTATCCTCTTCCTTCGCCGAAAGACTTCCCCGCTTCGCAACTACCATTTCTCAAGCGTTTCTGAAGCATCTCTCCGTCATTAGGACATGACTCTCCTACGTTGGCTTCAGTTCTTTCAGCAAAACGCGGGCACTCTTCGGAAGCAAGTCTAGCGCCCTTGTTTCCTCTGAGTTGCTGACCAACAGCATAGGTTAGAGTTGCCGCCAGGAAAAGTACAAGTACGATTATGACTACTTTCTTCATCCCTATGCACCTCCTTCATTCAAGCAGTACACAAGATATTACTATCCATTCCTTAGAGTTTCCTTAGATTCTCAACTTGGACGGAGCGAATAGCATCACCTAATCAGCAAACAGATCGTGGAGTTCCACGTAGATTTAATTATGCTGTTCATTGAATAATCGAGATTCGATATCACTGCTTTGACCGAATCCCTTCAAGAACAAAGAGGAAATACGAATTGAACCAAGTGATCTCTCCTTTCTTCCCTAGAGTAGTTGAGCATCTCTAGTTCCAAAACGTATGCTAGAACTCCCTCAATGCATTAGCATCTGCATTCCAAAGCTTTGTAGGTGATTGCATTTTCCAATTGTCGCTTTGCTAGAAGAGTTTTCGTAATAAACACTAGGGAGAATTTGAAAGGATTTTCGCTCGTTAACATTATGTTCTGCTTGAAACCCGTGAATCAATGTTCTGACATTCTGTGTTCTTGGGGACTTCTTGGAGCTCCTAGTAACCGCTTGGTCTTTCCTGCACTATCATTCTATGACTTCCCTAACGGTATTGTTCATCTCGTGAAGAATGAGAACCTCCAAGTAACCTTCTATAACATCCCTCCTTTATTGAAGGGTGACCTAAAACTACCCGCTAGCAAAGCCCCTTGAAAATCGTGACGCATTTATCTTTCGGTTCCACTGCTCAACAAAAACCTTGAAATAGAGTTTTGTCGATTTCATGCCGATTATTTCGTAGATCTGTTCAGTTTGAAAGCGGAAAAGAAGAGGGCCCTGATGGGCCCTCTCTACAAGATTCAGTAGTAAATCAATTCAAGAAGCAGGTAGAAGGTATTTATGCTTTCATGGTATCCATCTATCTCCCAGTAATACAGATCGTAGCTGCCATCGTCATATACTTCGAATTGGCAGTACACTTCTGCTGGAATCCCTCCAAGGTCGAAGGTTCCATAGAACTCTACAATATCGAGATCATCTGTTGATAGAAAGTAGTCCCAGTATGGATCGTAGAAGAAACTGTCAAAGGCTTCCCCTAGCGTCATCCAGTTGTAGTACACGTCGAAATATGAGTTCTTGACGTCCGTGATTTTCGATGCAAAGATTGAGTTCAACAACGTATTAATCAACGTATCGTCCTGAGTAACATCGTCAACTCCGAGGTAAGCGATCTCGAAGGTCCGTTCATCGACGTTTACTATGAACTGGAAGAGAGCTTCAACAAGCTCGTCGTTGCTGTAGAAGAAGCCCGAGAACTCTACAACGTCTAGATTGTCGGAAGTAAGGAAGTAATCCCAGTAACTATCGGCGAAAAAGCTGCTGAAAGACTCTCCTATTACCCTGTCGGGGAATTCGAAGAAGAAACCGTCTCTTACTATGGAGATTGCTACAGCAGCCCTATCGGGAAGAAAGATCCTCTCCAAAAAAGCGTACTGGCCGCTATTATCCTGAGGAACTCCATTGATCTCCCAATAGCTCAATGTGAAGGTAGAGTCCTCTTCTACAACCGAGAATCGCATCAGAACCGTTGAACTTCCCCTATATTCATCCGCGAAGCTGCCGTTGAACTCAACAATGTTTTGCGTTCCTTCCTTCAAATGCTTCCATCTTGACATCTCGAAGAATGAGTCAAAGGCTTCGCCTATGGGCACATCGGGGAAATTATTGAAAGTTCCGTCAGTTACAATACTGATGAACTTCGCACTGTCTTGTGGCAATAACCGCTGGGAGAAAGCGGAGCTGGCGATAAGGACTATCAAAATCAGCAAAACAGAAAATTTCTTCATAAACCAACCTCCTTTGTCCTATACCTTGATTAGTAATTGATCTTGAATCTTTGAATCCTATTTCCTAATTGCTCCAGTACAAACACATTGTCTTTACCGTCGACACATATATTGAAAGGCTTCGTAAATAAACCACTTGTAGTTCCTACACCTCCCCACTCAAAGAGGAAGTTCCCGTCCGGATCAAGAACTAGTATCATACTTGTCATTTTGTTTATAAAGAACAGATTTCCAAAACGATCTACCACAGACTCTCCAGGCTGGCCCCAGTTGCCTTCATAGGTTGAGGCCCAGTTCGAAATGTAGTTCCCTTGGGAATCAAACTTCTGGATTCTTCTCATTATGTCGTCCGATACGTAGATGTTTCCATTGCTGTCAACGCTCAACCCCGATATTGAGGCGAGATTGCCGGGGTTCATTGCCTCGAACATGTTTACCTTTGCGCCTACTGTCAGCAGAAGAGTTCCTTCCCCGTCGAAAACCTGAACTCTTTGATTGAAAGCATCGCCTACATATATTGTGTCTGCGCCATCGATTGCAATATACATAGGTCCGTCAAACTGACCGGGTTCTGCACCTTTACTTCCCCAAGACTTCACAAACTTGTTCTCGTTATCGAACTTCTGAACTCTGCCATTCTGGGAATCAGCGACGTATATACTGCCTTTTGAATCTACGACAACATCATGCGGGAAAAGGAATTCACCTCGCTCGCTGCCAAACCTTCCGAAGGACATTTGGTGCTTTCCGGTGCTGTCGAAAACCTGAATTCTATGATTAAGTGTGTCGGCTACGTAAATGAAATCTTTCCCGTCTGAGGCAAGCCCCTGAGGGTCACTGAACTGTCCGTCCTTGTTCCCTTGAGACCCCCATGACTTTTCGAAAGTCACGGACAAACCTAGCAACGAAATAGAAGAAATAATTAGAATTGTAAGAATGGCAAACCACTTCAAAAAATCCACCCCTTTTGGCATCTCATTTTGCCTGTCTGATCTTATCATCCCTGATGCTCAAAACAGAACGATTTCATACACTCGTATCGGGTGATTCCGGGTCTTCGGCCGCAAATGAAAATGAAGGAACGAGGAAGGCGCAAAACCAAGTATAAACGTGATGTGATGCTTCTACCAACAATCATTGTCCTTGTTTGAGGTTACCGGGCGTTGCCACATAAAGCTACGTGTTCTAAACTATAGATGAGATGTCGCTGATTATTTCTCATAATCGATGGTGATTCAATTTAGCAAGTACATACCCTAACATAGAATGAACACCAAAAACCAAATTAAATTGGAGGTGCCTCAATTGGCAAAGATGATTAAGAAGAATTACCTACTTGCTCCCGGACCGACACCGGTTCCTATCGATGTACTACTTGAAGGTGCTAGGGATACTATTCATCACAGAACTCCACAGTTCAAAAAAATCTTTGAAGATGCGGTAAGCGGCACTAAGAATGTCTTCAAGACGGAGAATGATCTATTCATTCTAGCTTCTTCAGGAACAGGTGCCATGGAAATGGCCGTCACGAATATTGTAAATCCCGGCGAGAAAGTTATAGTTTGCAGTGTTGGAAAGTTTGGCGAAAGATGGCTTGAGCTAGCAAAGACTTTTGGTGCAGATGTTGTCTTGTTGGAGAGGGAGTATGGAGATTTCTACACTCCGGAAATGGTTGAAGAATCCCTCAATGCCAACCCGGATGCGGTTGCAGTTCTGACAACTCTTAGTGAGACATCCACAGGCACTGTAATGGATATCGAAGGTATCAGCAAAGTTGTGAAGAAGGCCGGCAAGCTGATTGCGGTTGATGGTATAAGCGGTCTTGTTGCAGAGCCCTTGCTAACGGATGAGTGGGGACTGGATATCGTTGTCTCCGGTTCCCAGAAGGGTTTCATGCTGCCTCCTGGACTGGCCTTCATATCATTCAGCAAAGAAGCCGTTGAAAAGGCTAAGAACACGAAATCCACAAGCTACTATTTTAATCTGAAGAAATATCTCAAAGACCCTCTTCCATGGACGCCCGCAGTTAATTTGATCTATCAGCAGAGCCTTGCAGTAAAAATGCTCCTTGACGAAGGCATGGAGAATGTGTGGGCACGACACGAACTGATGGGAAAGGCAACAAGAGAAGCCATAAAAGCAATGGGGCTGGAGCTTTTTTCCAAGAGACCGGGAAACGTCCTCACTTCTGTCAAAGTACCTGAAGGAGTCGACGGCGGCAAAATCGTCTCTATTATGAGAGACGAATATGGCGTAACAATCGCAGGAGGACAGGGCACGATGAAAGGTAACATCTTCAGAATTGCACACCTCGGCTACATGTCCGACTATGACGTAGTAATTGCCCTAACGGCTCTTGAGAAAGTCTTGCGAAGACTCGGCTTCAATGTCGAGTACGGGACCGGAGCGAAAGTCGCTATGGAAGTATTCGAAAAGGAGGGTGCGTGATGCTCAGACTGCATGCTAACGATCCTCTGGACAAAACCGCTATGAAGATACTCGAAGAAAGCAATCTCTTCCAGATATCTGCAGAGCATCTCGATAGAGATCATTTGCTTGAGATAATGCCTGAGGTTGAAGTGCTCGTTGTCAGGAGTGCGACGAAAGTCACATCAGAGATAATCGAGGCAGGGAAGAAACTCAAGCTAATCGCAAGAGCCGGAGTTGGGTTGGACAATGTAGATGTCGAGGCGGCAAAGAAACACAATATCCTTGTTAGAAATACGCCTGGCGCGAACGCGATATCGGTGGCTGAGCTGACTTTCGGATTGCTTCTTGGACTGGTCAGACATATTCCAAGAGGTACTTACGGAATTAAGGAAGGAAAGTGGGAGAAGAAGGAGCTCAAGGGTACCGAGATCTTTGGCAAGACTATAGGATTGATCGGGTTTGGAGCAATAGGCAGGGAAGTAGCAAAGAGAGCATTGGCATTTGGAATGAACGTCTGTGCGTACGATCCTTTTGTTAAGGAAACCGATTTGGAAGTCGATCTGATGGACACCGTTGACTCACTTATTGAGAGATCGGATATAATATCGCTCCACATACCCCTCACTCCCGAAACGAAACACATAATTGGCGAAAAAGAGATCTCCCTGATGAAGGACGGCGTTATTATTATCAATGCAAGCCGAGGCGGGACCATAGATGAACAGGCACTCTACAACGGATTGGTTTCAGGTAAGGTTTCTGGAGCAGCCCTTGATGTTTTTGAGGTAGAGCCGCCGTCCGACGAGTTGAGAAGGAAACTTATCGGACTGGGGAACGTAATCTGCGTTCCTCATGTAGGAGCAAGTACATCGGAGGGTCAGAAGAGAGTTGGCCTGGAGATGGCCAAGATAATCGTAGAAGAATGCAAGATCATGATATAATGCACATGATTTTTCTGGTGGAGGTGTGAGTGTGAAAGTATACGTAGACAAAGATACTTGTATTGGATGTGGCGTGTGCGAAGGAATATGTCCCGAAGTCTTCAGAATGAATGATGATGGAAAGGCAGAGGTGATTGTTCCGGAGACAGAAGCGGCTTGTGCTCAGGATGCCGCTGATTCTTGTCCAGTTCAGTCAATAAAAGTAGAATAGTTTCCAATTCTTAACAATCACATGTAGGGGCAGACAAATGGTCTGCCCCTTTCTATAGTGGAACACAAAATTTGTCTATTTTTTCTGCGTGTTAAGTCTGGTATAGTAGTAATTGCTTCGGAGCTACATATTATTCGTTATTTCCTATTATGCGGTTCGCTTCAGGGTTACAGCTATCATCCGTGGAGGTCGTTGTGTCTAATTCTATAATAAGCACTCTTAAGAAGAAGGTCTCAAAGAAAACGTGGGACAACTGGTTCTCCACATTTGAATTGAAAGAAGTCGAAGATGAGAAAGTGGTTTTCTCTGTTGCCAATCTATTCATAAAGGATTGGCTCCAGACAAAATACGGAGGAGTCATTTCCGATTCAATATCAAGTATCCTTGGAAAGAAAATGCCTTTCGAAATAATCTACAAAAGCAAAGAGACCCACTCGGAGGAGCAAAGCGATTCAAGAGTTTCCGGTTCTCTGTTGAAAAGAAAGCCGCTGATGATTTCCAACCTAAACCCGGAATACACATTCAGCAATTTCGTTGTCGGGAGCGAGAATAAGGCGCTCTACCAAGTTGCGCTTGATGTTGCCCAGAATCCGGGCAAATATAATCCCTTCTTCGTATACGGAGATGTTGGGCTGGGTAAGACACATCTCCTGCAGGCAATCGCTCAAGAGACGATGAACAGTTTTCCCGACAAGAAGGTGCTATACATAACAAGCGAGCAGTTTATGAACGACATGATCCAGTCTATTAAAGAAAACAACATTCAAAAATTCAGAGACCACTACAGAAAGAAATCCGACATTCTGTTGATCGACGATATCCAGTTTCTAATTGGGAAGAAAGGAGTTCAAAACGAGTTCTTTCATTCATTTAATGAGCTTCACGATTCGGGAAAGCAGTTGATAATATGCTCTGATAGAAATCCTGAGGAGCTTGATACTTTCCATAGCAGACTCAAATCAAGATTCCAGATGGGCATGCTTATGTCGATCCAGGAACCCCAGCCTTCTACGAGATTTCATATTGCTAAACAGCTTGCTCAGAGAGAGTCCGTTTCACTTCCGGACGATGTGGCGAAAGTTTTGGCCGACAATATCGACGGAAACTTAAGAAGACTTAGAGGCGCAATCATAAAGTTGATAGTTCACAGCAGTGTTTTCAGATCACAGATAGACCTTTCTCTGGCAACTCAAATACTTCAGTCTTTTACGGGATCAGTGAATGTTCCTGTATCTCAGAGACCGATAGACCAGATCTATGCTGCTATTGAGAAGATTATGAAAGTTACCAGAAAGGAGATTGAATCGGGAAGTCGAAGTAAAGATATAGTTCTTGCCAGACAGCTGACAATGTACATTCTGAAAAACCACTTCGGCAAACAAGTAACGGAGATAGCAAGGGAAACCGGTAAGCAGCACTCAACAGTGATTCACTCTCTGAAGAAGATTGATAAAAGCGTCATGATGGGTAAGGGTGCCACAAAGCTCTTGTTTGATGACATTATCGGGATGCTCTCTTCGAATTCCGCTGCCGTTTGACCTCTTGGACCTGAATCAGAAATGAGTTACGTGATTTTCGGAAAATAGCCGATAAAAGTAATCCGAATATTTCATTCAGGAAATCTCTCGGGTTGTGATGCGAGGGATAATTTCTTAACAAGCTTTTTATGGATGGGAGGTATCGATGAAATACACGATTAGCGTTTCGATTTTCTTGGCTCTCGCTATGGTGATAATCGGAGTAGTATTCAACTGGCAAGTCAATAGGCCTGAGAAGATTCCACAGATCAATTTACAACCATTTGGCAATCTGGAAGATGGAGTGTATGTTGGACGAGAAGGTTACGTTGGACTTGAGGTTGAAATACTGGATGGGAGGATAATTGAGATAAGAATTGTTCAGAATCGTTCAGACAGGTATGCTAGAAGTGCAGAAGCCTTAACCGAAAGAATTATTGAAGCTCAGAGTCTCGATGTAGATGTGATTACCGGAGCCACAGCGACAAGTGAGTCAATTGTTGCAGCGGTAAAGGCGGCAATAGGCGGAATCGAAGATTAGATCACCGTTCATGAAGAACAGAACAGATAGATTCCAAAGCAAAAAGCCGATATAGTGCGCTGCATCGTCTTACGTGTTTTGTAAAGAATATGAATACCACTTCATATTATTGCAATTACATGCTAGCAGGCTCAAATAAACTGATAATCGGATTGTTGAATTCTCCGGAAATCTTCCATTGACTATCAATTCCCGTCAAGAAGATCATACTCTCGCCGCTCTTTGAATACTTCTCTTCCCCAGATGAATAGTCGAGAGTGAAGGACACAGTCATTGTTGCTTCTCGGGAGTCTCTTTCAACTCTATCTACTTCAACAGTGTAACTAATGCCATCGTAGAGTTCGAAGAAGTCCGCATAGAAGGAGGCAACGGTGTCTTTTGGAAGCGTTCTTCCTAATGGACTTCCCGAAGTGGCGATCCAAATCTCTTCTGCGTAGAGCTCAAGAATTCTGTCTTCCCTGCCCCTGTTGATCTCGCGCTCCAGCCTCGCAACCAAGCTGTCGGGTCTTGCCAGTATATATCCAACGCAACCAGAAGTGAGAATCATAGAGATAATCATCACCACTGTAGCAAAAAAGGCTCTTCTCCTTATCATATCGTCACCCCCCGCTCATCTTCTTCTCTTAATAATAACAGATTTGCTTATCCAAGAATCTTTCAAAAGAATAAGTGAACCTACAAAGAGGAGGATCTTAACTATCTGCTTTTCCCGAACAAAAACCTCTATCCAAAGTCCTATCATTGAAGGAGTATGATGGTTTACAGAGGGGGATTGCATTGAAAAGAATCAGTCTTGTGTATTTCGTTCTGGCTCTCTTGATAACTACTTTCCTATCTGCGACATATTTGAGTTTTAGAGGTAGTTTTGAACGGATAGTAGTTGATAGAAACGGTATT
Organism: Mesotoga sp. UBA5557; assembly: GCF_002425715.1. Lineage (NCBI taxonomy): Bacteria > Thermotogati > Thermotogota > Thermotogae > Kosmotogales > Kosmotogaceae > Mesotoga > Mesotoga sp. UBA5557. The sequence goes on along the minus strand of NZ_DIMV01000055.1, from coordinate 103,439 downwards.
AGACGTGGCGACGCTTTCACAGTTAAGGTTCCTGATTCGCTTTTCGGAAGGCCTTCCTTAACATACGTGAGAGGAGCAACCCTGGAAAGCTTGTCAGCCGATCGAGGGTATACTCAATACTCTTTCGTTGCTGACGATAGCGACGCGGTAGTTGTTATTTCGTTTCAAGGACTATTCAAAGCACGTAAGACTGTCTCTCTAGAGTTCGAGGATTTCATCGATATCAATTCAGATGGCTTCCCTGACAATCTAGTGCTTGATTTGGAAGATACAGAGAACTTCAGAACTTGGTTTGTGAATATTTCAGCTTATCAGGTTATTGAGTTTTCCAGCAGGTGGAGCTCTCAAGAGAGGGATTGCAGCGGGCTAATAAGATTCGCAGCTAGAGAGGCTCTCAAAAGGCATGATGAACAGTGGTTTCTTGATTCGGGTATTGACAAAGAGCTTTGGTACGAAAAGACAGGAATAGACTTGCAAGCGGTACCTGACGTTAAGAAGTACAACTACCCGGATATACCAATTCTGAAGAATAGAATCTTCATCAGTAACACCGGAGAATTCACTTATTTTGCCGATGCTTACAACCTGATTCGTAGTAGTATGGTATTTAAGGGAAGGGATCTCAGCGTTGCAAGACCTGGAGATATAATCTTTTTTCACCACCCCTCTCCATCAACTTTTCACTCGATGATATACACTGGCGATGGGTTGATCTATCATACCGGACCTCTTTCCGAAAGTGATTCAGGTGTTCTGAAGCTCTGGAGAATAGATGATTATTTACGAACGATGCCTTATCAATGGTTGCCAATATACAACAACGAAAACTATCTCGGGGTATATTCCTTCAAGTTTCTACCCCGCAAGTGATGGAGAGTGAAGGCAATGAGAAGAATCTTGGTGTTTCTTATTATTCTGTTATTCACAGGGTTAACGGCACTTGCTTTTCAAATTCAGCAGTACGGTTATGAGCTCAGATCATCTTTCGTAGAGTTGTACTCTATGGACTATCCACCTACCATATACACAGACGACAAGGATAGCTACATCGATATCAAGATTTATGATTTGGACGAGCAGGATCTTACTGGGGCGATCACCATCGGGGATGTCGGAATCTCCGGCGATCCACTCTACGCTTTCAGGCAGACAGTAAAGGAGAAACAAAGGATATACTTGCCCGAGAAAGCTCTAATGGGCCTAAGACTGATTGTTGTTTCGTCGCAGTCAGGAAGTGCCAAACTGATGACAAGCTATCGTATGGTTGGAGCTCAGCTGCTTGCTTATGAAGATGGAGCGATGATGAGACTCTGGAAAAAGGAAGATTCCAGCTTCATTGACAGCTTCTCCCTTTACAGACTCATAGACGGGGAGTTATTGGGACGGACAGAAAATGGAGTGTTCGTTTTTGACTATCTTCCCACGACAGGAGATGCAATACTTGTTCAATCTGCCAATGGATCGATCCTGTGGAGGCCGGGCGAGTATGATTACTATTTCTCGTCTCGAAACATCTCTCTGATATTCACTGATCGACCGGCATACAAAGCCGGTGAAGTTGTTAATTTCAGAGCTTTCATAAGGGAGATAACATCTTCGGGCTATCAAATACCTAGAACTAATTCTGTAGAAGTTGAAATAGTAGATCCATTAAACAGGAGCGTCTTCACTGAAGAGTTGAGCCCGGATAACCTTGGCTCTGTTAGTGGTACGTTCCGAACATACTCCGAAATCACCAGGGGATCCTACAGGATTATCATCCGGTGGGAAGGAAACGAGGACTACTATTACTTCCAGATTGCCGACTACAAAAAGCCTACGTTCTTCACAACAGCGGAATCTGCATCAAAGGCATTCAGAAAGGGAGAGGCAGTTACAATCAACGTTTTGTCCGAGTACTACTTCGGAGATCCCGTCTCGCTTGGCAAAGTAGACTACACGATATACAAGGGCAGTCAGTATATTGACAATGGATCTGCGAGACTTGATGGCCTGGGTAAAGCGGTGATTGGCTACTCTGAAGAGCTTGAGAGCGGTTCATACTACGCGGTTATTACTGTCTCAGACGATACCGGTATGCAGTCACGAAGTACGGTTGACTTCAAGGTAGTACAGGGAACATTCGACTTCAATGTTGACTACAGATTCACCGATAAAGAAGCACTCGTGAAAATCGAAACAAGATTGAACAACGATACACTTGTTTCCAAGGCATTTGAGATGAAGGCGTGGTATGAAGAACCTGTAATTCTAATGGACGAAGGAAAACAGGTTGAGAAGAAGCTTAAGATCAACATTTTCAGGGAAGAACTTTCCACTGACAGTGGTGGAAGGGCAGAGATTCTGATCAATCTTAGGGACGTCCCGCCGGATACGGTTGTGTATTTCGAGGCCAACGGGGCTCCTTCAAATGAACCGGAAGTGGTTAACAGATATTCAGTCTATACTAGTGGGTACTATGACTACTACGGGTCTATTCTGGTGGATTCAGTTGAGTCTGCTGCTCCTGGCTCCAAGGCAAGAGTATCATTCTATACATCATCTCCAATGGATCTTTGGGTCATTGGTGATTTTTCGGGTGAATTCAAGCAGTTTCCTTTCAGTTCTACGGAGGGCAAGAACACTATCGAAATAGAGATCCCCGAGAACTATGGTTACGAGAACTTCATGCTCTTTATCGTTGGATATAAGAACTATCAGATTATTCAGTCAAGAGTCATCGAAGTTGAGACTGCTTCAAGAGATCTTTCAATCAATGTGCTTACTCAGGATAGATATGAACCTGGCGATACCGTCAATATGAAGCTGCAGGTCCTCGATGATGAAGGGAATCCCGCCGTTGTAGGACTGACGGTTTCAGTAGTATCTCAGGCAATGCTTTCTCTCTTTGAAGGCGATTCCGATCGGTGGAAGGAATCACTGGGCAGTCCCTTCAACAGGGGTTTCAACACTATAAGCATAAACGACCTGTATTATTCTGCCTACCCGTCAATAGCCAAGCTAGGAGATCTACTGGAATCTCAACCACCCGCGGCCGAATCTAAGGTGATTGGTGGTGCTCCTTTCGGGATGGGCGATCGTGGTGGAAATGGTGAAAGCTTGACTTCGGACGTGAGAGCCAGGAAACTTTTCAGCGACAGCGCCTTCTGGTCTGTTGGAACTTTCACCGATGAGAGCGGCTTTGCAGAACTGTCGTTTGTTGTGCCGGAAGATCTCGATACATGGACTGTCAGAACTCTTGCGGCCGACTTTTCGGGAGATTTCAGCTACGAGAAGTCTAGTTTCGAGACTTGGAAGCCCATGACCGTTAGCAGTTTCCTTCCGGAGTTTCTGATCGCTGGCGATACAGTGAATCTAGTCTTTTCCGTGAAGAATAATCTTGACACTCGTATGCCTGTCATCACCGGTTTCTATGTTGATGATGAAGTCATTGAGGAGAAGGGAGCAACTATTGACGCCTTCGGAAGTCTTTCCTTCAGCTATCAGATGGTTCTAAGAGATCTCTTGCCTTCGGAGAAGGAAGAGAGTCTCAGAGTTAAGTTTGTTGTTGAAGGAAGTCGCGGCTCCGACGGTGTTGAATACGAAATTCCTTTGAAGCCAAGGTACTCATATATCCGATTTGGCGACCTTGACTTTCTTGAAGGAAATAGAGTAATTGAATTTATGGAAGACTCAATTGGTAGTGTTACCATCTCTTCCACAATTGATCCAATTCTTCTTGAAGCAATAAGGTATCTGGTAGATTATCCCTATGGCTGTGTGGAACAGACAATGAGTAGGCTTCTTCCAGCATTGGCGGCTTCTCAACTACTTGCAGGTGCCGATGAGTCTTTTGCAGACAAAGTCTCGGTTGTAGTTGGCGATGGTCTTGAACGCCTCTTTGGCTATCAGCACTACGACGGAGGTTGGGGTTGGTGGAAAGATGACCAGAGCACTCCATTCATGACGTCTTACGTGATGTTAGGTCTATATCTTGCCACAGAAAACGGTTACGATATAAATAGGGATGTAATCGCGATGGGGTACTCGGCATTGAAGAGTCTTAACAGAGACAAGCCGGATCCTTTCCTTCAGTATGTCATTACACTGTTCAGCAGGAAACTGCGAGACCCGATAAGCTCAATCGTAGATTATAAGAATGATGTTGCTTCGATCGTTTTGACCGCGCTGACATACGAGACTCTAAACATGGACGCCAAGGCGGTTGCACTTTTTGAGGAGGCCATGGAGTATGTCGACCTAGGCGCATCTGACGTTATCTCGGGTAGCAGTTTCAACTATTTCTTTGACGATACGGTTACTCTCTCTTTCCTTCTGAAAGCTGCGGTAGATCTAGATGTACCTTCTGCAACAGTTGCAGAAATTTCCAAAAGACTCCTGAAGATGGGAAACGGCAGTTATTGGTATAGAACATCATCGACCGCTATGGCTATTCTCTCACTTTCATCAGTTAGCAGCTCGCTTTCAAAGGATGCGGAAGTTGAAGTGGTTTTTGAAGACGGGGATGTAGTCTTCGAAGGCGGGTTGGAGGATTCAATAACAATACCGATTACTGGAAAGACGATTGTTATTGAAAGCTCTGAAATGGTAGCGGTATCGATTAACGGAGAAACGGCAGTTAGGTCAGAGGAAATCAAAGCCGAAAACGCGGGTCTGATTGTCGAAAGGGTTCTGAGAAGAAAGGTAGCCGTGCCCATGGATGATACTCACGTTCTCACCACACCTCAGATAGACTCGCCTGCCGTAGTTACTTCGATCAGGACGCTGTCGGCTGACGAAGTAGGTTCTCTTGAAATAAGTGCCTCCAAGACTATTGAAGGGATGGTTGTTGCGATAGTAGACGGTGAGCTGAAGCTTTCAAACTTTGGACTCGGTCTCAAGATCTACGAAGGCGATGTTCTCGGTATTAGCAATGGCGAGATAATCGTCAGGTCGGTTGAATACAGTTACTACAATGACGCCACGATGGAGCTTTTCGCTGTTAAGCTTGGTAAACCCGGCCCGATAAGAGTCGGGGAGACGATAGTCTCCGAAGTGAGAATAAGGATTCCCGATACCGTTCCCTATGTTGTGGTCGAAGATATGTTGCCCTCCACAGGAATCTCCGTTGAGGAGAACATTGAGGGTGACACACTCGGATACACAAAATTCTACTATTTTGACTACTACTGGTGGGGATACACCTTCAAGGATGCAAGATACGACCGCATAGCCTTCTTCTTCAATGACGGAGGAGAGTTCGTGACGAAAAGCAGCTGGAGAATTCTCACCAGAGGGGAATTCATTATTCCTCCTGTACAGGCATGGGCAATGTACGATGCAGACTATCGGGCAAACACAGAATCGGTAATGCTGAACGTTGAATGAGAGCACTAGCTATTGTTGTCATTTTGCTACTTCAAGTGACGGTTTTTTGTTTCACAAGCGCGTATGTCTCATGGGAAATGCCAGAGTTTGAAGGCTATAGAAGCTTGCTTGAAAGACTAACGGGAAGATCCGTAAATGGTACCTATATTCTAATTATCGCTTCCTCGGCCGGAGAGTTCTCTGAACTCTCCGGCATAGGTTATTGGTTTCTCGCTGCAGCAACTGGAAACACGATTATTGTGCAGCCGCTTACTCTAGTTCAGAACCTGCCGCGAACGCTTGCACATGAGATGAGCCATCTCATTCTGAGGGATTACCAACTTCCCTATTGGCTAGAAGAAGGTATTGTCTGTTATATTACGGGTGAGTGGGTTGGTCGAGAAGAAATCATTCTTGACGAGGTGAAGACTCTTGATTACTCGAAGATGGATTTCATGACATATCGTTCGTACAGTTATACTTGTTGGGTAGAAGCATCCAGGCTTCTTCGCAATAGGTCTTTTGGAGAATTGATTGCAGAATTTGGAGAAGGAGGTAAACGAAGAATTGAGTGACGGGAAACTGGTTCAGTGGGATCTCACAAGATTGTACGGTTCGCCGGACGATCCCTCCCTGGAAGAAGACATACGAATTCTGATAAGTGAGAGTGATAAGCTTATTAAAGACTTCAAAGGGAGAATTCAGACCGAGAGTGTCAAGGCTAGCGAACTGAAGATAGCTATTGAAAGAGAAGAAGACCTTATGAACCGTTTTTTCAGATTATCGATGTTCTCGTTCTTGAGCCACTCAACAGACTCTAAGGAACCAGCTGTTCAGAAGCTCCTACGTAAGATAGATGATCTTGAATCGCAACTTGAAAGCAAGCTTCTCTTTCTGAAACTCGAACTTTCGAAAGTCTCCGAGGACTTCTTTAATAGTCTTATGAATTCTACCGAACTAGCAGATTACAGACATCATCTCGATCTCATTCGAACTCAAAGGAAGCACATGCTTTCTGAGCCGGAAGAAAGAATTATGGTTCTAAAAGAGATAACGGGCAAGAAGGCGATTCTGAATCTCTATGATGAATTCACATCGAGTTTTACGTATAGAATTACTACCGGTGCATCGGAAGAGACGCTCACAGAGAGTGAAGTGGAGACTTTAAGAAGAGATCATGATTCGGAGCTTAGAAAGAAGGCCTTTGAAAGCCTCTTTAGAAAGGCGAAGGAAAACAGTATTGTTCTGACCAATCTTTACAATTCTCTTTCCAGAGATTGGGACTTGGAAGCAGACAAGAGGGGATATGATTCCCCTATTTCAATGAGGAACGAACTGAACGAAGTCTCAGATGAGGCAGTGAATTGTATCATCGACGCCACCACCGATGGTTATTCTGTTGTTCACGACTATTACCGACTGAAGGCGATAATTATGGGGAGGGAAGCCCTTCTCCACAGCGATATATATGCTCCTGTTGGAACTTCAGACAGGACATTTGATTGGCAGGAAGCGAAGAAGATGATCCTGGAGGTTATGGGAAACTTTGATCCCCGGATTGAAAGTATAGTTGCTAGATTCTTCGATGAGGATTATATTCATGGATCGATCATGCCGGGAAAGCGAAGTGGAGCTTACTGCGCGTATGCCTCGCCAAGAATGCATCCGTATGTGCTCGTCAATTACAATGGCAAGATGAGTGATGTTTTGACACTGGCACACGAACTAGGCCACGGCCTTCACGGCGTTCTGGCGTCCAAACAGACCCTAGTTAACTATGATACGCCGCTTACAATGGCCGAAACAGCCTCTGTATTTTCTGAGATGCTTATGACGGACTTTCTTTTGAAGAACATTGAAGAAAGAGAGGAGAAGATCTCTTTTCTGGTCAACAGGATTGAAGAGATATTTGCAACAACCGCAAGGCAGAACATGTTCACCAGGTTCGAGATCTCTGCCCACGAGAAAATGTCAGGCGAGTATCTGGCGTTTGAAGAACTATCCGAGCTTTACTCCAAGGAGCTCAAACTCATGTTTGGGGACACCGTTGATTTTCTCCCGGAAAGCGAGTTCGAATGGGCTCGAATCCCTCACTTCTTTCATACCCCTTTCTATTGTTATGCTTACAACTTCGCCCAGCTTCTCGTAATTTCTTTGTACAGGAAATACCTTGAGGACGGGGCTGTCTTCAGAAGAAAGTATATCGCTTTACTTGAAAGCGGTGGATCGGAATCTCCCAAATCTCTTCTGCAGAAAGTAGGCATAGATGTCTCAGATCCTGTCTTTTGGCAAAAGGGAATTAGTTTTATCAAGGAGAATTTCCTTGATACACTGAGGAAGATGATCTAGACCTGTTCCGATCTCTAGAAAGGGTGTATAATTCCTGTGTCCATTTTGGACTCGGGCATTCTTTCACATTTCTTCACAAGGTAAGCTAGGGGGCAAAAATGGCAAGGGATCTTACTCAAGGGAGCATTCTGAAGAATCTTCTTATAATGTCTGTGCCTACAATGATAGGGTTCAGCGCACAGATGGTTTACGACATTGTAGACATCTTCTGGATTGGGCGCATCTCAGGCGAAGCAATTGCAGGAGTTACGATTTTCACCACTCTTTTTTGGATTGTGGATATTCTCAATTCGATAATCGGGCAGAGCTCAATCTCCTTGATCTCTCAGGGCTTCGGAAAAAAGGACTTCGAAGGAACAAGTAAGGCGATAGAACAGACAATTACTTTCAAGTTCATTGTTGCTCTGATTTCCGCTGTTCTAGTTGCCTCCTTCCTAAAACCATCGCTAGGATTCTTTACTGACGATATGAAAGTAATGAGATCAGCTCTTGATTACGGCTATATCAGACTGTTCTTCCTGCCAATGATGTTTTCGTCTTACTCCGTCAACACGGCTCTCAGATGCATAGGGGACGCAAAGAGTCCAATGTACATAATGATGTTCGCAAGTGTTCTCAATATTTCTCTCGATCCAATAATGATGTTTGAAAAGATTCCGGGGACATCGATTCCCGGATTTGGCCTGGGCGTTTTTGGTGCGGCCGTCGCTACGGTAATCGCTCAATCGGCAGCATTTCTATTGGGATTCTACATTCTTTTCTCAGGAAAGGAAGGCGTAAAACCAAGACTGTCCAGGCTTTTCAGGCTTGATAGAGCTATAGACAAGAAGCTCTTGACTATAGGGCTTCCAACTGGGCTGGAGGGGTTCTTCAGGAACTTGTCAGCTGTAGTAGTCCTGAAGTTCGTTGCCTTCTACGGGACCGCTGCGGTTGCTGCGGTAGGAGTAACGGGGAGGCTTTTTGGACTAGCGTTTATGCCTCTTGTAGGGCTTAGCATGGGCGGCTCTGCGATGGTCGGTCAAAACCTGGGAGCTGACAACGCCGACCGTGCAAGAGCCACAGCCAGAACCGCTGCCTTAATCGGGTTCTTTTTCATGTTTTTCTTTGCACTAATAGCCTTCTTTGCAGGCGAGCATGTTATCGCTGTGTTCAATAAGGATCCGGAGATAATTGCTTACGGTGCCAGTTTCCTGAAATACGGCTCACTCGGCATTTCTGTCTTGGCATACGGTTTTGGTCTCTCATCGGTCTTCGGAGGGTCCGGGTACAACTTCCCGTTCGTGGTGGGGAGCGTAGTATCCAGGTGGCTTATTCAAGTGCCAATATTGGTCATTGCAGTGTTCGTGTTGAAGGCCGGCATAGTTTGGGTCTGGCTTTCATATGTATTCTCGGATATTGCAGAGGCTGCGGTGATGGTCTTTTACTATTTAAAGGGTAAGTGGGTGAAGAGAAGGGTCTACTAGCGAAAGTCGAATTCATTCCCAAGTGCTGCAGATGGATGAGTTAGTTATGAATTTCACTAACTGTTTCACTTCGGTCATCTCTGCAGCAAACAAACTTTGGGTGATCTGCTATAATTCAGATGAACGGGTGATTAAGATGTCTGAGGTTTTGTATAGGAAATATAGGCCTAGAAAATTCAGTGAATTGGTTGGGCAGGATCAAGTGAAAGAGATCCTAGGAAGAGCAATAGAGAAGGATTCGGTTTTTCATGCTTACATATTCTCTGGGTCTAGAGGTACCGGGAAGACAACTAGTGCAAGAATCGTCGCCAAAATGCTGAACTGTCTTGCAGAGGATTCTGAGAAGCCTTGCGGTATTTGCGATTCATGCAAAGCGATTGATGCTTCTTCACACATGGATGTCATTGAGCTGGATGCAGCTTCTTACAGAGGCATTGACGAGATCAGGAAAATCCGGGATGCAGTATCGTATAGACCTGTCATGGGCAGATTCAAAGTGTACATAATTGATGAATTCCATATGCTGACCAGGGAAGCTTTCAATGCACTTCTTAAGACTCTTGAAGAACCTCCCGATAAAGTGATTTTTATTCTTGCAACTACCAATCTTGAGAAGGTTCCTGAAACAGTTCTTTCACGATGTCAGATCTTCTATTTCAAACCACTCATCGAAAGAGACATAGCTACTTATCTGGAAAGAATCGCAAAATCTGAAGGTTTGGAATATGACGACAAAGCATTGAGGTTCATTTCGAAAGCCGCACACGGAGGCATGAGAGACGCGGTTAATCTTATGGAGAGAGTTGTCTCTTATTCGGGTGATGTTAGTGAAGAATCTGTTAGAGCTACTCTTGGTATTCTGCCCGAAGAAGTTGTTAAGGAGTTCATTACTGCATTTTCTTCGGGAGAGCCGGCTTCGATATTGAAAATCTCTGAAGAGATCCAGTCTGCAGGATATACTTACGAAGTCTTCCTTGAACAGGTGATCGATACTGTGAAGGATCAGCTGATCGCTGAATCAACTGATGAGCGTTTCAAGCTCTTGCTTTCTTTATGGGAGATCACTAAAGAGCTCAAATTTGCCGAGGATAAGAGAGGAACATTTGAAGTAATGGTCCTTCTGAAGAGTGGTTATGAGAAGTCGGCAGTAGAGAGAATTGGTAAGTCTGAAAACGTAAAAAGCGAAGTTTTTGAAACGAGTGATAAGTCCGAGAAAGCTCCAAAAAGAGACACTGCGGAAGAGAATAGTTTGTCCAAACTTATCGACCATCTTCGAAATAACAACTTCGTTCTGCTCTGGACTCTTCTAAGTCTTTCGAAGATTACTAGAAGCGAATCTGGCGGGGTATTAACTCTGGAAGCGGACAGCAACTATTCTTACGATCTTCTGAAAGATAGACTTGAGTCGCTGAACGGGATTGCAGAAGATTTAATCGGGAAACGATTCCTTCTCTCCAATGAATCAGTTGGAGGCAATCTCTTTGAAGGTCTGGATAAAGATTCTCAGGAATACGTTAACTTTGTGATTTCAAGCTTGGGGCTGAAGGACGACATATATAAAGGAAAGATAAAGATAGACCTTGAGGAGGACTAACAATGGCAAAGAAATTTAGAGGTCTCGGCGGAAAGAACTATGGAGGTTCCAGGAAGGGATCAAACATGAGTGAACTTCTGAAACAGGCTCAGAAAGCACAGGAAGAAATGGAGAGCCTGGAAGAAACCTTCAAGACTTTGGAGGTGACGGCTTCTGCCGGAGGAGGAGCGATAAACGTTGTTGCAACTTGCGACTATCGCATTAAGTCGATCGAGGTCGAGCCTGAGATAAGAGAAGAGGATTTTGAGATTGTTCAAGATTTGATAATTGCGGGGATAAACGAGGCGTTAGCAGAGGTAGCGAAGAGAAGAGATGAAGAAACGGCTAAGGTTACAGGATCGCTCAATCTACCTGACAATATACTTTAGGAGGTGTAAGAGATGTACAAAGTAGCAATTAACGGTTTTGGAAGAATTGGAAGACTTGTTTTTAGAGAGATGGTAAAACGCGGGGATTTCGATGTAGTTGCAATCAATGACCTAACCGATGCAGCTACCCTGGCTCATCTTCTCAAATATGATTCGGTTCACGGGAGATTCAAGGGTTCAGTGGAGGCTAAGGATGGAGCGATTGTTGTAAATGGCAAGGAGGTTAAAGTTTTCGCAGAGAAGAGTCCTGCAAACCTCCCCTGGAAGAACCTTGGCGTTGAACTGGTCATTGAGTCTACAGGCGTCTTCAGAAACAGAGAGAAGACAATGCCCCATATTGAAGCCGGGGCAAAAAAGGTATTGATTACTGCCCCTGCAAAGGGTGAAGTGGATGCGACAATCGTACTTGGTGTCAACGACGATATGCTGAGGCCGGAGATGAAGATTGTCTCTAATGCCTCCTGTACAACTAACTCTATTGCGCCAATAATAAAGATCTTGAACGATAGTTTCAAGATTCAGAAAGGTTATTTGACGACGGTCCATGCTTATACGAACGATCAGAGAATTCTTGATTTGCCTCACAGTGACTTGAGAAGAGCGAGGGCTGCTGCCGCCAATACGATACCCACTTCAACAGGCGCCGCTAAGGCAGTAGGGCTTGTCATTCCTGAACTCAAAGGCAAGCTTGATGGAATAGCTATGAGAGTTCCTGTAACTGACGGTTCAATAACTGATCTAACCGTGGTTCTCGAAAAAGATACAACAGTGGAGGAAGTAAATGCGCTCGTGAAGAAAGCGGCGGAAAACGAACTGAAGGGAATAGTCGAATATACTGAAGAAGAACTCGTTTCCTCGGATATTGTCGGAACAACGGTGTCTTCAGTATTTGACAGCAAGCTTACTGCAGTGATGGGTAATCTTTTGAAAGTTTGCGCTTGGTATGACAATGAATATGGCTATTCTTGCAGGGTAGTCGATCTTGCTGAGAAAATGATGAAGATGTAATTCTCGATTTTTTCTGACGGGGCCTGGAGGCCCCGTTTTATTGAGGAAAGGAGGTAAGAGATGTCTAAAGTTCTAACACTAAGAGATGTTGATTTGAGTGGAAAGAGGGTGCTTGTAAGGGTCGATTTCAACGTTCCTCTAGATAAAGAGACTGGTGAAGTGAGTGACGATACTAGGATTGTGGCTGCAATACCAACGATAAAGTACGTAGCCGAAAATGGTGGAAAGACAATCCTTGTTTCCCATCTGGGGAGGCCCAAGGGCAAGAGAGACCCTAAGTACTCAATGCAAAAGGTTAGCAAAAGTCTGGAAAGGCTAATCGGCAAGCCCGTTGCCTTTGTCCCTGATTGCATCGGAGATGAAGTGGAGAAAGCTGTCTCAAAGATGAACAACGGAGATATTCTTCTTCTGGAGAATGTTAGGTTCTACCCTGAAGAAGAGAAGAATGATCCGGAGTTTTCGAAGAGGCTCTCTGCGATCGCGGACATTCACGTAAACGATGCTTTCGGAACAGCACATAGAGGTCATGCATCGAATGTGGGTGCTGCCCAGTACTTGACCAGTGTACCTGGTTTCCTTATGCAGAAGGAAATCGAAATGCTTGGCATGGCCGTTGAGAGTCCCAAGCACCCCTACGTAGTCATTTTAGGAGGAGCAAAGGTTTCCGATAAGATCGGAGTCATTACGAATCTTCTGGAGAAGGCCGATAGAATACTAATCGGCGGTGCGATGATGTTCACATTCCTTAAGGCTCTGGGGAAGCAAACTGGTGACTCCCTGGTTGAAGAGGACAAGATCGAGCTGGCAAAGGAGATAATGAGGAAAGCCGAAGAGAAGAAGGTTGAGCTCGTCCTCCCTGTTGACACGGTTGTGTCCAAGGAAATCGCTGCAGGTAGTGAATCGAAGACGGTTCTCATAGATGAAGGAGTCCCATCCGGCTGGAAGGGACTTGACATCGGGACATCAACTATTGAGCTATTCAGAAGCAAGCTGGTTGACGCCAAAACCGTTGTTTGGAACGGTCCTATGGGGGTCTTCGAGATCGATGATTTTGCGAAAGGAACCGAATCGATCGCGAAGACGCTGGCTTCGCTCAAGGGTGCAGTAACGATTATCGGAGGCGGAGACAGCGCAGCCGCTATCAACAAGTTTGGCTTGGCCGACAGAGTTTCTCACGTATCAACCGGTGGCGGGGCTTCTCTTGAGATGCTTGAGGGAAAAGAGATGCCTGGTATAAGGAGTCTAGCGACTAAAGAAGGTAAAAAAAAACGTAGAATAATGGTCGCCGGAAACTGGAAGATGAACAAGTCGCCCAATGAAGCGCGAATGTTCGCCGGTTTCCTTGCATCTTCAATCGGTAACGAGAAGGCCGTTGATGTTGTAGTATTTCCAACAAGCCTTTCAGTTGCTGGGGTGGCAGACATCCTCAAGGACACGTCGATTAAGGTCGGAGTCCAGAATGTCTATCCTGCAGATAGTGGAGCCTTTACAGGCGAGATTTCTGCGCCTATGCTTTCGGACCTTGCGGTGGAGTACGTTCTTGTTGGTCATTCAGAACGAAGGCACATATTCGGCGAGACAAGCGAGATGACTAACGAGAAAATCAAGGCAGTATTAAGAGAGGGCCTAGTTCCAGTATTCTGTGTTGGGGAAACTCTTCAAGAACGGGAATCAGGCAGGACGGAGCAGGTTCTCGAAGAACAGATCAGAAAAGGTCTTGCCGGCCTTGACAAGAGTGAGGTTGAGCAAGTGATCATAGCGTATGAACCAGTATGGGCGATCGGAACTGGTGTTGTGGCTACTCCCGAACAGGCCGAGGCCACCATGAAGTACATAAGGAGTTTATTATCGTCGCTATACGAGTGCAGCGTGGCAGAGCGAACAAGAATTCTCTATGGTGGCAGTATCAGACCGGATAACTTTGATTCCCTAATCGCTATGGAGAACATTGACGGTGGTTTGGTGGGAGGGGCCAGCCTTCAAGAGAGCTTTGTCCAACTGGTAGCGATAGCAAAGATTTACGCTTAATCAGAGCGATATAGCAACCGCCCGAACGGGCGGTTGCTCGCGTTTTCTTTCTCTGTTGAGGTGTTATAATCTCAAAATAGGGGGTGTCGTTCTTGGACAGTTATCAGGAGCTTGAACTAGTCGTAGACAAGATGGTTGAGGAATTCAACCGTCTCAGGAAGGAAAACGAACAGCTCTGGACGCAGCTCGAGACAGCACAGAAAAAAGTTGAGGAATCCGAGCTAAGAATCCGGGAACTTGAACTCCGCCTTGAAAGTGAGTCAAGGACAATTTCTTCATTAATAAAAAGGGTAAGAGGCAGCCTCGTCGAAGACAGCAAGAAAGTATAAGGAGTCGAACAATGAAGCGATCAGTCACTCTGGACCTCGGAGGAAGGAAGTACACTTTTCTTACAAGCGATCCTCAGGAACTCGTGGATCAGGTCTTTTCAAAGATTACGGAGATGTACATTTCAATGAGCAAGAACGAAGAGGAAGTGGGCTATGAGAAGTTGCTTGTGGGGATTTCTGTGAACCTTGCACACGACCTTGCAAGAAGTCAGAATGAACTACTTAGGCTAAAGGTGAAATATGAAGAGGTTCTTTCGGAATACTTCCAGGGACGTGACGAGGTTGAGAAATAGTCTGAGGATCGGAGTCTTCGATTCTGGAATTGGTGGCCTCACAGTTGTGAAAAGACTATTGGAAGCCTTTCCCGAGGGAGTAAGCCTGCACTACTTTGCCGACACTGCGAGGGTACCCTATGGCTCAAAGCCAGTTGAGACACTGAGAAGGTATGTCAGTGAGATCTTCGACTTTTTTGCCCAGTTGGGTGTCGATGCAATCGTCACTGCCTGTAACACTTCCGATTCTATACTCTCTCAAAGGGAGAAGACGGAGCTGACTACTCCATACTTCAGCATCATCGATCCAACAGCGAAGTTTCTTGGGGAGACTGCACCCGACAAGTCGACAGTTGCAGTGATCGCAACTGAGAATACTGTGAAGAAGTCTCTATATTTAAGAAGGCTGTTTCGTTATGAAAGCATCAGCAAAATCTTACAAAGGGCCTGCCCGCTTTTCGTTCCTTTGATAGAAGAGGGAATCTGGGAGGGTGAAATCGTTGATTCGATCGTCAAGTATTATTTGACAGACCTCGCTAAGATTCAACCGGACTTCTTGATTCTTGGATGTACTCATTATCCGTTTATTAGGAGTTCGATCGAGTCGCTTTTGTCTCCCAGGACAAGGATCATAGACCCCGCGGAGTACATTGTCAAGAATGTTGCCGATTGGGCAACGATTTCCTCGCATGATTCATCTACTGTTGAGTATTATGTAAGCGGTAATATTCGCTTTTTCCAGGAGATTCTTGGAAGATATCTAGGAAAGGCGGAAAACGTCAGGGGCGTTGACCTTACGTCTTCAGGGATTGCTTTGAAGGAACGAGTTACATCATGAGCAAGACGGTTTTGATAGGTGGCGGAACTGGTCTCTCTACCTTTGCAAGGGTCCTGAAGCATTACGATAGTAGTTTAACGCTTGTAGTTGCAGTTACGGACGATGGTGGAAGCTCAGGATTTCTCAGGGAAGCCATGAGCATGCCCCCGCCAGGGGATGTAAGGAATAACGTGATTGCTTTGGCTGATGATGAGGAATTCCTAACAAAAGTCTTTTCGTACAGATTTGAGGCTCGCGCTATGAATGGTCATTCTCTTGGCAATATAATTATTGCAGGTCTTACTGAGATGTTTCAGAGCTTTCCAGAAGCGGTCCTCGCAGCCTCAAGAATGCTGAATATCAAAGGGAGAGTCTTGCCCGTAGCTGACGATCTTGTGCATCTTGTGGCTGAGATTGATGATGGATCATTCATTAAGGGAGAGTCAAAGATATCGGCTGCCGGAAAGAGAATTGAAAGGGTATTTCTCGATAAGGCTGTGAAGGCACTTCCAGAGGTTTTGGACGCAATAGAATCTGCAAAGACGGTAATTGTGGGCCCCGGCAGCCTGTTTACAAGTGTTGTACCCAATTTCCTGGTTTCCGGGGTCAGAGAGGCCTTCGGGAAGTCTAGAGCAAATAAGGCCTACATATGTAACATTATGACCCAACCTGGGGAGTCTACAGGTTTTTCACTTGCCGATCACGTCAATGTCGTTGAAGACTATAGTGGGGTGACTTTTGACATGATCTTTTGGACTGAAGTGGGAGAAGTAGAGCCTGCCGTGCTGAATAGGTATTATGAAAGGGGTTCTATGCCGGTGAGAAACGATATGCTTACCGATACTCGAGTTAGGGTAGTTTCAGGCGGTACTGCAGAGCTGATTGATGACGGACGGAGCCGTCTGGTCGTTCGTCATTCGAGAGACAGCATTCTGTCGATCCTGAAAGAGCTGAATCTATTGGGAGAGGAAAAGATGTGAGCTATGCCGACAAACTCAAAGAAGAGCTTTGTCATCTCCCGTTGGACGACCAAGACGAGTGCAGATCTGAATATCTGGGTTTTGTTAAGTCGAGAGGGACATTACGATTAAGAGGAAGTACCGCTTTCCTCGTTATCCCGCTTACATCTATAACGAGTCTTAAAAGGCTGTTTCAGATTTCGAAGAAGCTTTCCATGCCGATTCATGAAACACAGGTAATAGAAGAAATCAGATTAGGAAGAAAGAGAGGCGGAGAGCTTAGTTTTCGCTTTGAAGAGGTAGAAGAGTTCCTCCGAAAGAATGGCATTTCAGTCAGAGATGACTCCATACCAGAACCCGTTAGAGATGATCCGGTCTACTTCGGTGCGTTCATCAGGGGACTGTATTTGGCTGGAGGTTCGATTGTTGATCCATCCAAGGAGTATCACCTGGAAATAACGCTTGATACTACTGAGGCTTTTGTTAGTTCACTGAAGGAGTACATATCAGACAATTTCAACATCAAGATCGGAATAGTAAGAGTAAGAGATAAGTTCAAAGCATATGTGAAGTCATCGCTTGACCTAATAGAACTGCTTTCTCTCATGGGGGGAAAGAAGACGGTGACGAGACTTTCGAGCGCGGTCGAAGTAAGAAAGATCAGGAGCGATGTAAGCAGGACTCTGAATTTCCTTACAGCAAATGCAAACAAGTCTGCTCAGGCAATGGCAAAGCATGTAAGAGCCATAAGAATCATCGATAGGAAGTACGGCATCGACAGATTGGATGAGGATCTTCGTCAAGTTGCAATCCTCAGGATTGAAAACGAGGATCTTAATCTGAGAGAGCTGGGCGAGATTATGAATCCGCCGATGAGCAAGTCAGCAGTATATAATAGGTTGAAGAAGCTCATGGCATTGGCGGAAGAGTTGGGAGATAGCTAGATGAAATGTCCTTTTTGTGGTGGAGATTCGACAAGAGTTCTTGATTCAAGGCCGACCGATGAAAGCACTTCCATTCGGAGAAGAAGAGAGTGCGAGAGTTGTGGTGCAAGATTTACTACCTACGAAAGGTATGAGAGGCTTCCTTTCTTAGTTGTTAAGAAGGATGGAAGGAGAGAGAAGTTCAGCAGGGAGAAACTCCTAAACGGGCTACTCAGAGCCTGTGAAAAGAGGCCCATATCTGTAGACACAGTCAACAGGATAGTAAATCAAGTAGAAAACGAGGTAGTGAAATCGGGAAAATATGAAGTAATCTCAAGCGAGATTGGTGAAATGATAATGGCGGAACTTAAGTCCCTGGATAGGGTTGCCTACGTCAGATTTGCATCTGTTTACAAAGAATTTAGGGACATAGACCATTTCATGGATATAATTGAGGAACTCAGAGACGATAGAGATCGTTGAATGGAGGGATTCAGTTCGTGAAAAAGCAGGTTATCTACCTCACGCAGGAAGGTTTCGACAGAATGAAAGAGGAGCTCGAGAGCCTAAGGAAGAAGCTCATGTATGATATTGCGGAGCGGATTAAGGAGGCAAGGGAGCTCGGAGACCTTAGCGAAAATAGCGAATACGACGAGGCTAAGAACGAACAGGGAAGAATCGATAGCAGGATAAAGCAGCTTGAGGAAATTCTGAATAATGCCGAGATTATTGAAGATGACGGAGATACAAGCTCTGTGAAGCTCGGTTATGTAGTTGAGCTTCAGAATATAGAGACAGGCGAAAAATCTCAGTTCAGAATTGTTAACGCACAGGAAGCCAACATTTTCGAGGGAAAAATCAGTTCCGATTCTCCGATTGGGCGGGGAATCCTGACTCACAAAGTGGATGAAGTGGTGAGGGTGAAAACCCCTGCAGGCTGGGCTAAGTACAAGATTCTTACCATCGGCAAGTGATGGGGGATATTTATGGGTGAAGAAGCACGAAGACAAAGAATTGAAGAGATTAATCAGATGCGCAATGAAGGAATCGAGCCGTTTCCGTATCGTTTCGACAAGACTCATTGGGCAGATCAAATCAAGAGAGAGTTTTCCTACCTCAAGGACTCCGAAACAAAGGAAGATACGACTGTAAGAATCGCGGGAAGAATCGTGGCGATGAGAAACCACGGAAAATCAGCCTTCTTTGTTATCCGAGATAATTCCGATAGGATCCAGGCCTATGTAAGGCTTGATGGGGTCGGTGCCGAGAACTTCGAAGTCTTCAAGAAATTTGTGAATATCGGAGATTTCGTCGGAGTAGTCGGTTTCCCATTCAAGACTCATACAGGTGAGATGTCGGTCTTCGTCAAGGAATTTGAAATACTCTCAAAGGCGATACGAATGATGCCCGAAAAATGGCACGGAGTAAGGGACAAGGAGATAATCTACAGGCAGAGATACGTCGAAATGCTTTCAAGCGATGATGCTCTCAGAAGGTTCAAGGTTCGTTCGGAACTGTTCAGGCTTGTTAGAGAGTTTCTTCAGTCTAAGGATTTCATCGAAGTGGATACACCAATGCTCCACTACTTGACGGGAGGGGCATCAGCAAGGCCTTTTAGGACTTACATAAACGTTTTTGAATCGGACATGTATCTTAGAATCGCCGAAGAGCTATTCCTCAAGAGGTATCTCGTTGGTGGATTTGAAAGGATATTTGAAATCGGAAAGAATTTCCGCAATGAGGGAGTATCCTACAAGCATCATCCTGAGTTCACTATGATGGAGCTGTATTGGGCTTATGCGGACTACAACGACATAATGGACATCACCGAAGAGATGATCAATTACGTCGTGCGTGAAATCACGGGTTCTGAAAAGATTACATATCAGGGAAAAGAAATCGACTTTTCCAGACCATGGCGAAGAGTGAGGATGGCAGATTTTATCAAGGAGAATCTAGGCGTAGATATTTTGAAAGACTCCGATGAAGAACTAATAGCCATTCTGAAAAAGAACAATACTGAACTCGAAATCAAGGAAAGGGGCCACTTGATTGAGAAGCTCTGGGATCTCGTCGAACATAATCTTGTGAATCCCACTTTTGTGACCGAGCATCCGGTGATAATCTCCCCACTGTCGAAAGTCCACAGAGAAGATTCTAGAGTGACCGAAAGATTCGAGTTGATAATCAGCTCAATGGAAATGGCCAACGCCTTTAGTGAACTGAACGATCCGATAGAGCAGTACAACCGTTTTCTTCACCAGGCTAGCTTGAGAGATATTGGAGACGAGGAAGCTCAGATGATGGATCAAGACTTCATAAGGGCTCTTGAATACGGAATGCCGCCTACTGGAGGCTTGGGGGTGGGTTGGGATAGAGTAATCATGCTTGTTACAGATTCGCCGTCAATTAGGGATATCATTCCGTTCCCGCTCGTGAGACCGATCTCTTTTGATGAAGAAGAGTCGCTAAGCGACATCGAGGATCTGTAGAGGTGATTTTATGAGTCTGTTTGATCGAATCCAACAAGAGATGAAAGAAGCCATGAAATCCAGGGATTCCCTGAAAACCAACACACTTAGGGGAGTTATCGCTTCAGTGAAGACATATCTTGCGTCTTCTGAAGAAACAAGAGGCGCAGAAGTTACCGATGAGTTGCTGATAGATCTCATTGCGAAGGAAGCTAAGAAACGCGAAGAATCTATTGAGGCTTACGAGAAGGCCGGGAGAGACGATCTCGTTGCAAGCGAATCGGCAGAGCTGGAAATCCTTAAGCGATTTCTTCCTGAGGAAATGACCGTTGATGAAATTCGGAAACTTGCATTGAAGACGATTGATGATTTAAAGGCCAATAATCCGTCAGATCTGGGCAAGGTAATGAGAGAACTGATGGCTAGACTGAAGGGAAGAGCAGATGGCAAGCTGGCCAACAGGATCGTAAGGGAGCTCCTTGAAAGCAGATGAGAATTGAGTTCCTGACTGCAGAAATCGGGAGCACCACTACGGTGCTCTCTGCTTTTTCTTCTGACGCTTCTGGATCGATGAGGTTTCTTGGACAGGGTGAATCCTATACTACAGTTGATGAGCAAGATGTGACAATTGGGATAGAGAAGGCTTTGAGAGCTCTTAAGATATCTCTTCGCATTGACAGTCTTGAATGGGATGCATTCCTCGCATCTTCGAGTGCGGCCGGTGGACTCAGAATGACGGTTCATGGACTTGTTTATGATATGACAGTAAAAGCCGCCAGAGAAGCGGCGCTTGGGGCTGGCGGAGTTATCAAGTTGGTAACTGCTGGCAAGCTCTCAGAAAGAGATCTGAAGAGGATAATGGAAACAAGTCCTAAATTGATTCTTCTTGCGGGCGGGGTAGACTATGGGGAGAGAGAGACGGTAGTGCGCAACGCTGAAGTTCTAGGAAACATAGATCACGAAATCCCCATTGTCTATGCAGGCAATTCCGCGGCAGCCGATGAGGTGGAGGAGATAATCTCGCAGAAGGGGCGAGATATTCACATTGTAGATAATGTGTACCCTCGCATAGATGAACTCAATGTCGAGCCTACCAGAGAAGTAATCAGAGAGGTTTTCTCGAAAAACATTGTAAAAGGACCTGGTATGGAGAAGATCTACTCAATGATCAACAGACCAATAGTTCCTACTCCAGCTGCGGTAATGCTTGCAACAGAGTTATTTTCCAGTTTTCATGGGGACGTTGTTGCTGTAGACATAGGAGGGGCTACAACGGATGTCGATTCCGTTACAGATGGAGACCCCAAAATCGCTTCAATGCTGGTTTCTCCTGAACCGAGATCCAAGAGAACAGTTGAAGGAGATCTGGGGATCTACGTTAATGCCCGTCACGTTGTTGAACACATAGGCAGGGACAAACTGAAAATCGAGTTTCCTCATCTAGATAAAATCGTGAGCAACCTTACTCCCTATCCCAAGGACGCTAATGATGAGGCGTTCTCTGCTCGTTTGGCAACGTATTGTTTCGAGACTTCAATCAGAAGACATGCCGGAGGCCTCAAGCAGTTCTTTGGGCCGACTGGAAGAATAGAAGTGGCTTACGGCAAGGATCTGACTGCCGTTAGGTCAGTAATTGGCACAGGAGGAATTCTCAGCAGGTCTCGGTTTGCCTCGAAGATTATGGAGAGTATAAGAAGTCTATCGGCGAAACATGAAAAGGAACTCCTTCCAAGAAAGGAAGTCAGTCTTTTCAGGGATAGAGACTATATTCTTGGAGCCATAGGTCTGATATCTACTGTAGACTCTTCGTCTGCTGCGGATCTTGCGAAAGCTTCTTTAGAAGAACTTGTAGACATTTGATTGGAGAACGATCCTTCTAGAGTGATTGACAAGCATTTCACCAGGGTGATAGAATCTCCATGAATGCGGGTGTAGCTCAGTTGGTAGAGCATCAGCTTCCCAAGCTGAGGGTCGCGGGTTCGAGTCCCGTCGCCCGCTCCATCTATTTCACATCATAGACCATAAGAGTTGCTTCACCGAGTTGACGGGACTCTCTGAGTTTCATTTCCATTTTACGACTAAGGTTTTCTCCCAACCCTTTGATTCCCTTGCTCAAGATGGGTTCAAACGTGATATGGAGTTCGTTGATTAAACCTTGATTGGCGAATTGATCAAACGTTTCTGCTCCACCTATTAGGCATACCTCCTTGAAACCTCTCTTCTCAAGCTCTTCAAGTAGTTCAAGGAGCGTAGTCGAAGTAAAGAGCAATTCTCTCGAGTTCCGGTATCTCTCCGGATGCCTTGTCAAAACTATATTTAACCTTCCGGATAGAGGTCTTCCGATTGCCTCGTGGGTTTTTCTACCCATAATGACTACTCCTATTCTTGATGTTAGAGATTTGAAGTACTTCTTATCTTCGCTGGATGTCCATTCGCTTCTGTCATCATGAGACAGCGCAATTTTACCGTTTACCGTGCTTGCAAATACTGCAATAACTCGCAGGTTGAACACCTCCCGATCCGCATTTGGTTTCATTACTCGTTGATTGTATCTTTTTTCCCCAACTTCTGGCAACATTCCGAGAGTCAGTTTCAGAAAGATGTGTTATTCTTCTTAAGATGGGAGTGTGAAGGACATCAGGAAGATTAGGTGGCTATTTGTCGTTACGTTGTTGGTCGTAATACTTGGTGCTTGCAGTGACAGTACGAGTCACAGCTTGTCAATAGTGAACATCGAATGTGAAGGTACTATGTGTTATTTGAAGCTGGATGTGTCTTCTCCCGGCAGAGACCTTCCTTCGGTTCTGGTTACCGTCGGTCGATCGCCCCTTGACGGCAATGATGGAATGAAGTTCAAAGGCTCGGAGATCTCCTTTGAGCTGAAAGAGCATGGCACTCATTCGATTTATGTGACTCTGATCGAGGGAAAGAGATTCTTGACTACGCCGGCCTATGCGAAAGCAACCGTAAATCTTCAGCCACCTAACGCTCCGGTATTTCGATGGAATCTCGCACATGGAGAGGTGACTCTGACTTTGGAGACAGAGACCAATGGTTCAGTTACCGACTACCTTATTCTCGTTAACGATACCGAATATGGTTCATCGGATGGGGTCTTTACTTTTCCTATTGAGAGGGACAACGAATACATAGTAAAAGCATTCTCAAGATCTGGTTCCATCACTTCAAAACCCTCAGTAATTGATTTGAGACTTTCTGAGGATTTTCCTCCTGTCGTCGACCTGTCAATAGGACAACCGTATTTGGGAGGGTCACTTGGAGCAGCAATAAGCGACGATTGGGACAGCGTTGCCGATCTTTCGATTAGGGCCTATATTGAAGAAAGTGGAATCCCCCTTCTCTTTGACGGGACAAAGTTGATTCCGGAGATACCTCTTCCGGAAGGACTGAATACTCTTGTAGTTAAAGTGATAGACTCTTCCGGCAACAAGACCGAATGCAGAAGACAGATTCAAGTTATTCGCAAGACTTCGGTTGATCTTCCCGAGCTCTATATTGAAGAGGGTACAATCAGAAATGCAAGATGGAGTGCTTCAGAAGGTCCGGTCGAATTGCAGAGATACAGAGATGGCGAATGGATAACACTTTCTACTCATATGCCAAACGAAAGGTCTTCTGTGATAACCAAGGAAAGCATATCTGAGAATGGCGACTTGTACAGAATTGTTTTCGAGTCAGATAGAGAGAGATTCATGCCTTCAGTTCCGGTGTTCGCGAAAGAAAGTCTGTTCAGGAGATTCAGTACTGAGGTTATCTCGTCCTTCTTGGGAATGGACGCTCTACTAGTTGGAGGTAACGACTACAGGTTCTACGGAAACATTGTTGTAAGAGACGGATCGGTGATGAGAGCCGAATCTGGCTCTTCTCTTACAATTCCTAAGGGTAACACCCTTTTGGTGAGCGGAGTTCTTGATCTAGAAGGGCGGAAGGATCGAATTTCGGTGAACCCGGGAGGTTCAACCGGTACTATTGAAGTTGCAAATAATGGGGTCCTGATTGCGAGAAGCGTGGATTTCAACAACACCAGAATACTGGTTAAGGAAGCTGCTGTAGTTGTCTTTGAGAATTGCACCTTTTCCAGAGGGCTCGAGATAGAAGGAGCGCGTACTGTCCAGATATACGGGAGCAACGTTAAGGGCGAAGTTGTCGTTGAGAACGTTAGAGAAATGCTTGTTCATGTTAGCGACTTTTCGGGAACCGAAGTCACTTTCAGCAATCTCGGAATGGCAATGCTCTCCAGGAGCGATATGAAGTCTCAGACCCTTCGAGTTATCAACTCGCGGATCGAAGTGGTTGATTCTCTTATCGAATCGAAGAGTGTTCTGGTGAACAAGACCTCCCGATTCTCATTTATCGGAGGTCCGTTGATCGATACAGTAATTGAAGTCTCCGGTGCGTCTTCTCTTCATATTGATGAACCTCAAATAATCGGAAGTGTTACGATCGACATTAAAGAGCTGTCGCGTCTATCCGTTCAGAAGAAAGTGGAGGGGTTACTCGAGATTCTTTCAGATGAAAAGTCTGCAATCAAGGTGTTCTGAGCTATGGGAATGAGTTTTAGAGAATTCGATCCGCATGTTCTTGAGCGATTGAAACTGGATTTCACTTCTCCTCATGCTCGTGTAAACCACGGCACGGTATTATTATCCTGGTTTATTGATCCCCCAAAGGGCTCTAGGACTGTTCTTGAACTGGGTTCTGGGAGTGGAGCAATATCGATCTTTCTTGCGAAGACCTTCGGCCTGAAGGCTACCGGGCTGGAGATCGATAGAAATCTCCGCGATATTTCGGTCAAGAACTCATATTCGAACTGCGTGCAAGAACTCACAACTTTCATCAATTGCAATATAGAAGAATACTTGAGAGACAAAAGTGAAGAGGTCTACGATGTAGTGATCGCTAATCCGCCGCATTTCGTTCACTCAGGAGTGGAAAGCCCCGATGAAAGAAGAAACATTGCAAGAAGGACCGATCGTGAATCCGCGAGAATATTCGCCTTTGCCACAGGTAGACTCTTGAAGAACAGAGGCGCGTTCTTTTTTCTGCTGCATCCTAGAGATATGACGAAGTGGTTTCGTCTTCTGGAGGATCAAGGTCTTGGGATTCACAGAGTACGTTTTGCACATGGATCTCTTGACAAACAAGCTCAGCTAGTTCTTTTGAGCGGAAGAAAGGGTTCATCGTCTGAAGTCGTTGTAGAACCTCCAATAGAGATGAGGTGAAAGCTATGTTCGTTAGTATAGAAGGAATAGACGGATGTGGAAAGACCACTCAAATCAAACTCCTCGAAGAGTATTTGAGTCTATTAGATGTGGAGTTTGCAATTGTCAGAGAGCCTGGAGGAACTAGAGCTGGCGAGGAGATCAGGGAGATACTTCTCCACAAGGATTATCCTTTATGCGCCGAATCGGAATTGCTCCTATTCATGGCTGCCCGCGCTCAGATTGTCAGAGAGGTCATAAAGCCAGCTCTTGAGAGCGGTCGCATAGTCATCGCCGACAGGTTCATGGACTCATCAGTTGCTTATCAAGGAGTCGGAAGATGTCTTGGGCGTGAGATTGTCCAGTTGATGAATTCTTTTGCAGTGGCAGACACATTACCTGACATCACCTTGTATATTGATGTACCGGCTGATGTTGCTATCTCGCGGATGAGAAAAGAAAGGAAAAATGATAAAATAGAAGTAGAGAGTTTAGAGTTTTTCGAAAGAGTAAGAAAAGGATACGAAGAATTGATGGCTGAGAATAGAGAGAGATTTGTTGTTATAGACGGAACAAACAGTGAAGAGAGAGTGCAACAAGACATCAGAAAGGCTTTGTCAGTTTTCTTAGGAAAGAGGAAGCCAAATGGGAGGTGACGATAATGTACTTCGACAAGTTTTCTGAAGGCGCTGCCCAAGTATTTGTGACAGCCCAGGACGAGGCTAGAAGTCTCGGCCACCCTTACGTTGGAACTGAACACCTCCTCCTAGCGATCATCAAGGTTGATAATGAGCAAACAACTAGGATTCTGAGAAACTACTCGATTACATACGAGAGAATCTCCAGAGAAGTTACTTCTATGGTTGGAACGAATGTACATCAGTCTGTAGTTGGGGCTCCACAGATGACCCCGAGAGCAAGGAGAGTTATCGAGCTAGCAAATGACGAGTCGAAGATGCTCGGACAAGACAAGATTGATGTGGAACACATTATGCTCGGGATCGTTCGCGAAGGAGAAGGAATCGCGGCCCACATTTTGAAGCAGATGGGAGTGAACTTGTCGCAGCTTAGGAGAGAGATCATTGAAAACATCACGGGCGACTGGGAAGAAGGAGGAAGTGAGCAGCCTGATAATGTTTTCGTTCAACAAAGTCCGACAATGAGTTCAGCGATTAAGCAGCTTGAGGGCTTTGGCACCGATCTTACTGCTATGGCCAAAGCGGGAAAACTAGATCCGATTGTTGGTAGAGAGATTGAAAGGCAGAGGCTAATGGAGGTTCTTTCCAGACGGAAGAAGAACAATCCCGTCTTGATTGGAGAACCTGGCGTCGGAAAGACGGCGATTGTTGAAGGACTCGCACAAATGATTGTTGATGAAGAGGTTCCCGAGACACTCAAGAATAAAGTCATTTTTGCACTGGATGTAGCTTCACTCATAGCCGGGACAAAGTACAGAGGTGAATTTGAGAAGAGACTGAAGAAACTCATCCATGTTGTGAAATCCAACGGGAATATCATTCTGTTCATAGATGAAGTCCATACGATAGTTGGCGCTGGTTCGGCTGAAGGTGCCGTAGATGCTGCAAATATCCTAAAGCCAGCTTTGGCCAGTGGGGAGATTAGATGTATAGGCTCGACAACTCCTGATGAATACAGGAAGTACATAGAAAAGGATGCAGCTCTGGAGCGGAGATTTCAGAAAATCTATGTGACCGAACCGTCTCCCGAACAGTCTGTAGAGATTCTGAAAGGTATAAGACACAAGTATGAACTTCACCACAAAGTTCATTATACAGATAAGGGTCTGGAGGCGGCGGTAACTTTGTCACATAGGTACGTGTCTGACAGATTCCTTCCTGACAAGGCAATAGACATCATTGACGAGGCAGGTTCCAGGGCCAGACTGAAGAAACTCACAGTACCGAATGAGTTGAAGAACATGCAGGGAGAGATCGAGGTTCTTAAGATAAAGAGAGAGACAGCTGCAGCAGATCAAGAATATGAGAAGGCGGCTCAGCTTAAAGAGAAAGAACGTCTGATACAGCAGAAATATAGAGACGGTTATAACGAATGGAGAAGCAGGGTCGATTCCGAGATAGTAACTCTCGATGATGATGAAGTCGCCGAGATCGTATCCAATTGGACTGGGATTCCGCTCAGAAAACTTGAGGAGACCGATAGCGAGAAGTTGCTGACTCTTGAATCCGCGTTACACGAAAGGATAGTATCCCAGGACGAAGCAATTACCGCCGTTGCAAAGTCAATTAGGCGTGCTAGGAGCGGTCTTAAAGATCCTAGAAGACCGATTGGAGCCTTCCTATTCTTAGGTCCTACAGGAGTCGGAAAGACTGAACTAGCGAAGGCCTTAGCCGAGTACTTGTTTGGGGATGACAAGGCCCTTGTCAGGTTCGACATGTCGGAGTATATGGAAAGGTTCTCCGTTTCCAGGCTTATTGGAGCACCTCCAGGCTATGTTGGTTATGACGAAGGCGGAACCCTGACAGAACGAATAAGAAAGAGGCCTTTTTCGGTGATACTTTTTGATGAGATTGAGAAGGCACATGCCGATATTTTCAACATTCTTCTACAGATAATGGACGATGGTAGACTTACCGATTCGCAGGGTAGACAGGTCGACTTCCGGAATACCATAGTTATAATGACAAGCAATTTAGGCGGGGAATTCATAAACAAAACGAAATCTTCGATAGGTTTTGTCGAGTCTATTCAGGAGGAAAAAGAATATGAGGCCATGAAAACTTCTGTCCTCGAAGAGGTAAAACGAACTTTTAGACCTGAGTTCCTTAACAGACTCGATGAGGTAGTAGTATTCCATCAACTAACCAAAGTTCAGATTAAGTCGATAATCGATATACTAATGAACGATATGAGAAAGAGACTTAAGGAGAAACGCTTGAGATTGCTTCTTTCGGAAGCAGCTCAGGACTTTCTGGTCGATGAAGGGTTCAACCCTGTATATGGTGCTCGACCACTGAAGAGAGCTATCCAGAAGTACGTTGAAGATCCTCTTTCCGAAGAACTTCTCAGAGGAAGATTCCAAGAAGGGGATCTAATAACGGCTGAAGTTGACAACAGAGTTCTCGTCTTCAAGAAGAAGAAGGATGAGAAAACTGAAGTGAAAGCAGTTACCTAGAGCTCATTCCAGATAAGATAGCAAGGGGGGCAGTTTCTCGCCCCCCTTTCTGGAATCTAAGGATAGGGGGTGCAGTAGCCGCAGCAAAGCGGTTGTAAATGATGAAGAAGAGAAGAAGTTACGTTTGCGAAGTCTGTGGTTATGATTCCCCTGCCTGGTTCGGCCGTTGCCCTTCCTGCGGCGAGTGGAATACCGCGGTGTCTTTTACTGCAGAAGGAAGCCGCGAAGAAGCTTCCTCGATTGCAGACCTAGAGGCTAGACCTCTTTCTGAAATCGACACTAGACAATCCTTGAGAATAGACACTCACATCGAAGAGTTGAACAGATCTCTTGGCGGCGGTATAGTACCCGGTAGCGCAATTCTTGTCAGTGGAGAACCTGGAATTGGGAAGTCTACTCTGATGCTGCAACTATCAGACTTGGTGGCAGATGAGAGACCCGTTCTTTATTTATCTGGGGAGGAATCTGTCCATCAACTGAAGTTGAGGGGCGACAGACTTCGGCTACTAAACAAGGAACGAATAGAAGTTGTATCCACTAACGAAATAGACGCTCTCAGATCGCTTGAGATTGGAAAGTACGGAATGCTGGTGGTAGATTCATTGCAGACCATAAGGGTGTCAAGCGCTCCTTCTTTACCCGGTTCTGTGGTGCAAGTCAAGGAGTGTGCAAACATGCTCGTTTCACTGGCGAAGACCTCTGAAATACCTGTTATGATAGTATCTCACATAACTAAAGGTGGGCAAATCGCTGGTCCAAAGCTTGTGGAGCATCTTGTCGACACAGTCCTTTATTTCGAATCAAGCAAGACGGGATACAGGTTCCTTAGAACCGTGAAGAATCGATTTGGTCCATCCGATGAAATCGCCGTCTTCGAAATGACTGCGGAAGGGCTGAAAGAGGTTCCTGACATAAGTAGCCTCTTTGTTGAGGATTACACAAGTGCTCCCGGCAACGTAGTATCGGTTATCTACGAAGGCTCGAGATCCTTTCTGGTAGAAGTTCAGGCGCTCGTTTCGAAACCAGTATATGGAACCCCCAGGAGGCTATCAACCGGAGTGCCACTAGAAAGACTGCTTCTAGTAACCGCCGTGCTGAATAAGAGGGCGGGTATTCCACTGGACAGTCTTGATCTATACCTTAACGTTGCAGGAGGGCTTCAGATAGAGGATACCGGTGTTGACTTGGCAATTGCAGCAGCTTTGATATCTTCGTACTCCGATACATCAATGTCTGAAGGTGTAGGCTTTTTTGGTGAGATCGGCCTCGACGGGACCATTCGCTCAGTATCTTCAACAGAGAAGAGGCTGGAGAGAGCTAGAAAATCATCTTTCTCAAGGATAGTCTCGCCAGAGGGAAGAAATGGTATAAAAGATGTGAAGCAACTCTTGAAAATCATCGGAGGTATGAAGAGTGGAAAGGAGTGAACTAATAGAGAAAATCAAGAAGATTGCGCCGGGGACTCCTTTAAGACATGCTCTCGATGATATACAGGATGCCAGCGTGGGAGGTCTGATTTTCTTTGTCGATGACTACAAGAAGTATGGTCAGCTTATGCAGATAGGGTTTCTTCTGAACTGCCAGTTCAATCCTAACAAGTTGTATGAGTTAGCCAAAATGGATGGTGCGATCGTGGTGGATGATGATCTCACAACGATAGTCGGAGCTAACGTTCAGCTGATTCCCGATCACACGATCCCGACCAATCAGACAGGCATGAGGCACAGGGCTGCCGAAAGAATGGCTAAAGAGACGGGCAAGATGCTTGTTGCGGTCTCAAAGAGAAGAAATACGATGACTATCTTTTTGGGCGATTACACTTATACCTTGAACAGTGTTGAGACGCTTACCTCTAAAATAACTCAGACAATAAGAACGGCAGAGAAGTACAAAGAGGCCTTCATTGAGGCGCTGCAGGGAATAGAATTCATGGAGCGAGCAGGTTCACTCACGCTCTTTGATGTTGTTAAGACAATACAAAAGGGACTGATGGTCCTTCTAATTTGCGAGGAAGCAGAGTTTACAATAGCCGAATTAGGTAACCACGGAAGATTCCCTGCATTGCAAGTAGCAGAGATTTTGGTGAATGTTAATGAAGAAATCGAAAGTCTCGTCCTGGATTTCAGTGAACAGTTACTTGATCAGGATAATCTTGAAGAGGCAATCGGAAAATTGAGGAATCTAAGCGAAAAAGAGATAAGCAGTTTCGGGGTAATATTGAGGCATCTTGGATACGAAATTAACACTGCCTCTCAGGCTGTTGAGTATTTCATTAGATCAAGAGGAATACGTTTTGCTCGGCATATACCTAGAATTCCTCTTCAGGTCGCAATAAACCTGGGCAAGGAATTTGGGACGCTATCTAATCTTCTTGAGGGAACGGAAGACGAACTGATGGATGTCGACGGAATTGGCGAAAAGCGTGCCTCTGCAATAAGACACGCAATTGAAGTTTACAAGAAGTCCGGCGAGATCACAATTCCAGGTTTCTGAGCTCCTTAGAGAGATCTTTAAGCTCTTTCTTCGAAATTCTCTGAGGGAAACCTTTGTCAAGAATCAATTCCCCTGAATTCCAAACCTTATCAAAACTCGTGTCAAAGAACGATTTCAGGACCAATTGAAGTGTTATAGGCAAATGAGAATCGAACTTTTCCAGGTCAAGGCAGGACCTCGACAACGCCAGGTCGGCCGAATAGCCTTCTTTAAGCACTCCCGTACTTTTTCCGAACAACTTCTGGAACAACCTGTGGTTGTTATCGAAGAGAGTCTTTCTTATCTCATAATCGATGAGATAATTGTCGAAACCCCTGTGGTACCTTTCAGTAAGAATAACTTCCTTTGCCTCTCCCAACATATCCGAACCAATGAATCCTGTACCCAAACAAACTTGCATCCCCCGACCGAGTAGGTCGGATATGTTTGACTGAAAGCTACCTGCGTACATTTCTGATCTGAGTGATTTCGTCACGAAGATTCTCCGGGAAGAGATAATATCCATGTCAGTTTCGCTTAGATTACCTCCGTAGATGACACCACATTCGGATCCAAGGATACCGTTTTTCAGGAGTCTCTCTATAAGACTCTCTCCCCACCTGAGAAGGCAAGTCTCATTCTCTCTCTTCATGTCGAAAATGAAGAGGTTCAGATTCATCCCTTTTTCGTACAGCTCTCTCAATTTTCTCAGGCTATCTTCGTTATAGGTGGCAAGCTCACTTACGTAGACTATTGGGCAGAACGTGGAGTCGCGAGTAACGCTTTCCCAGCGCTCCGCGATGTTGTCAATTGTCTCCTCGGTCAATATAGGTCCGACAGCAAGGTAAACTCCGTACTTGGCTGCGACTTCCTTGTAGAATGTTGGATCGATTTCAGGATGATCGACTATTGGGCTGCTGATTGCGACAGAACCACTCCTGATTGCTTTCAATACGGCGACTTCCGCAGAAAGCCTTACTAAAGAAGGGTTAATCTCGCTTCTGACGGATTCCAGCAGATTGCTGAAAAAGCTTTTGTTAGTCTGATTATCTTTAAGAAGTTTCAATGGGTATGAGGAGATGCTGGAATAGACGCTGTAATGTGCATTAAAAAACGAAGGCAAGAGAATTCCCCTTTCGCCGTCGATTATCTCTTCGTCTTCTTGGATGCTGTACTCTCTCCTCGGTCCGACAAAAGTGATCTTCCCATTCTCAAATCTAACCAAAGCATCATCCACAAGAGGGTTCTTCAGATCATTTGTGAATGCCAAAACATTAGTTACGATCATCTGGAACCACCTCTTTTTGATTCGAAATAGGATCTGATAACGTAACACTCAAAGCTGAATAATTTCGGGATAATCTTGAGTCGTTTTCCAGGTTCTTGAAATATCCTGTACAGCCACTCAAGGCCGGCTTTCTGCATGAACAAAGGAGCTCTCTTCAGATCGCCTGAGATAACATCAAAAGAACCACCGACTCCCATCAAAAGCATGGCGTTAAGTCTGTCAAGGTTCTTCGCAATCCAGATATCTTGTCTTGGAACACCCATACCGACAAAAACAATATCCGCTGATGAATTGTTTATTTTCGAAACGATTGTATCACTTTCCTCTTGTGTGAAAAAGCCGCTGTGATACCCAACGATGTCTATTAGTGGAAATCTTTGTTTTAGTTTTTCGGTAGTCTTTGTTACGATACTCTCTTTCGACCCCAGAAGGAATATCTTTTGACCCACCCCGGATGAAAGTTCGCAGATTTTAAGCATTAGGTCTATTCCGGGTACTCTTTCAATTCTTTGTTTTGAAATCAGCTTGATCGCTTTCAGCACACCGCTACCATCGGGAACTACATAATTGACTGTACTCAGAGCCTTCTTGTATTCTTCGTTGTTGATGTATTCATAAGCAATCAAGGCGTTGAGCGTGAGCACATGTGATCTCACTCCCAATTGCGTTCGCTGTATGAGCTCATCGGCTGCAGAAACGAGGTCTTTTTCCTGGAGATCAAAATCAAGGAACTGCAAACACACACCTCCACACTTCATTAAAGCACAAATGAAAACCTTTTCAACGAAAAGAGGAAGGCTAAGCCTTCCTCTGGTGCCGAGGGCGGGAATCGAACCCGCACGGGGCTCTCAACCCCAGCGGATTTTGAGTCCGCCGCGTCTGCCAGTTCCACCACCTCGGCCAGCAATAAAACTTTACCATCAATGATTATTGGTGTCAACGAGCGTTCACTCAGAAATAAGCATAGAAATCACTTTGGAATGCAAGCCAGGTAAGAGTTATCAGTTGCCAAGCAACTCCTCAAGCGAAAAACAAAACTCAGGCATTCCAACTGCCCAGGGACCGATTTCGTACGGTTGGAAGTAAATGCAGAGCCTTCCTCCCTTAAGGTAGAAGCCCTGATCCGACGTGACTCCTTCAAAGTACTCAGGCCAGAGATCATCGCGGGCAGAGATTTCTTCCTTAATCAATCCGTTCAATTTCTCTTCAGTTTTTTTGCTTCCGAGAATGTTGTGCAAAGCAACAAGTCGGGACTTCTCCAGATCGATGTTATACGTTCTTCTCGATGCGTTTGGATGTGCGCCTCCGGTGAACTCACTGAAGACCATGTCTATGCTTAGAATTCCATCACTAAGATAAGCGGAGTAAACAACATAGACATCGAAAGTTCTGAATGGCCACTCAGAAGTCTTAGACTCTTCAAAAGCTTTCCGGGCCAATTCCTCGATTTCGCTTCTATACTGGGATATTTCACCCTCGATAGTAGAATTCAGAAACTGCTCGAAAGGTCTGTCTCTAAGTCCATTGACTGAAGGTATCTGTACATTTACGGCACAGATTTCGGAATCCTC
The DNA here is from genome assembly GCF_002425715.1 of Mesotoga sp. UBA5557. Classification (NCBI taxonomy): domain Bacteria; kingdom Thermotogati; phylum Thermotogota; class Thermotogae; order Kosmotogales; family Kosmotogaceae; genus Mesotoga; species Mesotoga sp. UBA5557. The sequence continues at coordinate 69,805 of NZ_DIMV01000055.1, read as the reverse complement.
AATTAAATTCTCTCCAAGAACGGAGATCAGTTTCCCTTGAGAAACAAAGATCTGCTCAGGAAGATCGACCGTATAGGAGAAGACAACGGCCAGTGCAATAAATAGATAGCCTGCTATCAACAGCTTACGCATACAATTCCCTCCTTTTGATCACTTGAAAGACCGGTTCGGTATTCTTCACAACCGGAAGCGTTCTCCTGCGATCATCTAGTAAGATCATATCACTGACAAATCGGGATTAGTTGCCTATCAAGAAAGTGTGGATCGTGATCATTGAGAGATCAATGGCTACAGATATTGATTGTCGCAGAATCAGGAAAGTTTCTAATCGTTCAAGCTCTGTTATCGTTTCTCACAACGGTCTTCTGTACAGAATGAGCAGTGATTTGCAGCAAATATCGGTTCCGAAAAAGCACAAACGCTTCGCAATGTTTCTGACAACTACAGAATTCGAAAACGGGCGCTGAATTCATTCAGCAAAAAAGCCTTATTCCGGTGCTATGATTATCACATGGGGGGGTGATAGTCTTGATTGCAGAAATAACCCTAGATATGGTGAGGGTGACAGAGGCGGCGGCCCTCTTTTCTAGTGTTTATCTTGGCCGCGGTAACAAAGAAGCAGTAGATCAAAGAGCTGTAGATGCAATGAGAGGTATTTTAGATTTGCTCGACATGAAGGGAACCATAATCATTGGCGAAGGAGAAAAGGACGATGCACCAATGCTGGCTGCCGGAGAGCATGTTGGAAAGTGGAATGACGACGATCCGGAAGTCCTTATCGCTGTTGACCCGGTAGATGGAACCAGGTTGGTTGCGAATGGAAGATCTAATGCGTTAAGCGTGATTGCAGCAACTGAAGGAGGCAAGGTAGCTCCTTTACCAACCTACTATGTAGACAAATTGGCGGTTGGAAAGGAGCTTGCAGGAAACCTGGATATCGACGCAACTCCACGAGAAAACCTCCGTATCGCGGCAGCTATCCTTGGTGTCAAAGTATCGGAACTGACGGTGACAATGCTCGATCGAGAGAGGAACTACCCTCTCGTTGAGGCCGTTAGAGCTGTCGGTGCAAGAATCAGACTGATCAATGATGGAGACATTGCTGCGGCAATCGCGACTGCTCTTCCTGATGGAGGGACAGAAATCTACATGGGCGTTGGAGGCTCTCCAGAAGCAGTTCTGGCTGCAGCGGCACTTCAGTGTATGGGTGGTGAGATCCAGGTGAAGTGCTGGCCAAGAGATTCAGAAGAGATTGAAAAGGTAGATAATTCTTCGTTTGAGCTTGATAGAGTCTATCGAACAAAGGATCTGATTGATGGTGAGGAGGTTGTCTTCAGCGCCACCGGAATAACTGACGGTTCATTCCTGAAGGGTGTTCGCTTCACCCATAACCAGGCTATAACCGATTCTATCGCCATGCGATCAAGCACCAGAACGGTTAGGAGAATAAGGGCTTATCACGAAATCGCCTATAAGACCATTACAACGAAATCGGGAGGTGAAGTCTTCATTTTCAACAGCTTGCTTGGTAAGAGAGGTTAGTAGTTTATCCGCAGTTCTTTACTTCCCTGAGTTTGGAGGTCTGAAGTCGTTTCAAATCACAATTGATCTGCTTTTCATTTTGCGGACAGCTACCACTAGTTAAAGTGCTATAATTGCCGCAAAACAGAGGGGGGAGACTCTGTGATTTGCGTCTTGGTGAACGACACCGATTTTGGGACATCTGTATCGCCTGTTGAAAGCGCTTTGGAGACAGCAGGCGTAGCATACAGAACCTGGAGGATATTTCTTGAGGGCTTTCCTGAAGATGGATCGGGATGTGATGGTCTGGTTCTGTCAGGAGGCTTCTCGATGAGCGAGTATTTCGATGGTGGTGCTCTTTCTTGGGGAGCCTCATTTGTTAAGGATTTTCATGGTCCTGTTCTGGGTATTTGTCTGGGAATGCAAATCTTGGCTCGGCTCTTTCAGGAATCCTTGGTAGCCTCGCGTGAGCTCGGAGTATCAAAGGTTAGGTTGGACACTTCGAATGAGCTGTTCAGGGGAATGAAATCGGAAGTGAATGCCTATCAGCGTCACAACTATGGCCTTCCATACATTCCCGGTGGCTATTATCAAATTGCATGGGGGGAATCGACCTTCATACAAGGGATAGCTTCTCTTGACGGATCGCGATTCGGTGTGCAGTTCCATCCAGAGGAAATCGAACTTGGTTCTGAAGAAGAGTTGCTGAGAATCTTCTCCAACTTCTCGACTATAGTTAATTCTCGCTAGACAGCTATTCAGGAGGGGAAAATGAAAATAGGCATTATTGGTGTTGGCAACATAGGTGGTATTTTTGCGAACAGACTGCTTCACGAGCTGCATGACCTTGAGCAGCTTTACTTGCTGGACAGGAATCTCGACAGACTCTCCGGTCTTTCTGCCGAAAGTGAAAAAGTGGTAATCGCAAAGAGTCCAAATGAAGTTCTTTCCAATTGCACCCACGTGATCATTTCGGTGAAACCTCAAGACTGTGGGGAGCTATTCCTGGAGATAATTAACGGAAAGAACGACGGTCCAGTGGTTATCAGTACTATCACCGGGATAGAAATCAAGGTCATTTCGAAGAATACAGGACTGGAGAAGATTGCAAGGATCATGCCAAATGTTCCGAGCGCTATCGGACGAGGGGTAACGGGATTCGTCTGCTCGACTTCTTTGACCGGAAGGGAGAAGAGAGAAGTGGAGAGAATTCTTCTTACGATGGGCGACATAGTTGAGGTCCGTGAAAAGGACCTCGCAGCTGTAACGGCTTTGAGTGGAAGCGGTCCTGCATTCGTCTTCGTGATAGTGGAATCGCTGATCGATGTTGGTTTGAAGATGGGCCTTTCCTATGATGTCGCTAGAGAGCTAATTTTAGGAACTCTCGGAGGGTCTGTTGAACTCCTCAAAGTTAAAGGCAATCACCCGGGCGAATTCAGACATCTAGTAACTTCCCCAGGAGGAACAACCATCGAGGGAATTTACTCCTTGGAAAGGGAAGGACTTAGGGGAACCATAATGAAAGCGTTGTTTGACACTTACCTAAGAGCAAGGGAGATAAATTCCGAACTGGAGGTGACCGAAGATGGATCTGCTAAGTAAGGGAGAGAGAGTTAGGAATGCCTCCAGAAAACTCAGGCTGATCACCACAGAAGAGAAGAACGATGCAATTTCAATGATTGCTAAAGAGATTGAAATGCATAAGGATGTGATTCTCAGAGCAAATGCTGTCGATGTCTCCAACGCCAGAGAGAAAGGAACGAAGGAATCGCTGATAGACAGGCTAGCGCTTTCTGAAAGTAGGATACAAGCCATGGTTCAGGCTTGTCGCGAAGTTATAGTGCTGCCTGACCCGGTAGGCGAAATAGAGAGTACGCGGCTACAGAAAGACGGCCTTCGAATTTCGAAGGAAAGAGTGCCGATAGGAGCCATCGGAATGATATTCGAGTCAAGGCCCAATGTAACTGTTGATGCATCGATCCTTGCCATAAAATCGGGAAATTCTATCCTTTTGAAGGGAGGAAGCGACGCTATTAACTCGAACAAGGCCATCGTACTGATAATGAAGAAAGCACTTTCTCTGGCCGGGCTTCCGGATGGTTCCATTGAGTTGGTTGAAGATACTTCACGCGAAGTAGTGAAAGAGATGTTGGAGATGAACCAGTACCTTTCTCTTATAATCCCAAGAGGTGGCGCTGCTCTCATCAAGTTCGTTGTTGACAATTCTAGAATCCCGGTTATAGAAACCGGTACTGGTAATTGTCACATCTTCGTCGATTATGGTGCTGATTTGGAAAAATCGGTTTCGATTGTCGATAATGCGAAGACTCAGAGGCCAGGTACCTGCAATGCAGTCGAGACATTACTTGTCCACAGAATGATTGCGGCCGAGTTTATTCCTCGGGTCGCCAGTGTTCTTACCGCAAAGGGAGTAGAGCTCAGAGGTTGCGCAGAATCGATAAAATACTGGAAAATGAATCCTGCGACCGAAGAGGACTACTTCGATGAGTTTCTCGATCTAATACTTGCAATCAAGGTCGTAGAGAACGTAGAAGAAGCTATGCAGCACATTGAGAAGTACTCATCGGGACATTCGGAATCGATATTAACAAATGACTACTCCAACTCCAGGCAATTCCTTAGATGCGTAGATTCTGCTGTTGTCTACGTAAACGCTTCAACAAGATTTACGGACGGTGGAGAGTTTGGGTTCGGGAGTGAAATAGGTATCAGCACCCAGAAGCTTCATGCACGCGGTCCGTTTGGCCTGAAGGAACTTACAAGCTACAAGTATACGATACTAGGGGATTACCAGGTGAGAAAGTAATGTCAAGAATCGTGTTGAAAGTCGGATCAAACCTCCTGGTAAAAAGAGATGGCGAGATCGACAAGAAGTACATAACAGAGCTAGCAAGGGAAATAGCTATTCTGAAGTCGTCAGGTAATCAGGTTGTTCTTGTCTCTTCAGGGGCTAAAGCAGCGGGCTTCGGTTATCTTGAAGGGAGAAGAACATCTAGCGATTTGTACATGAAGCAGGCTCTTTGTGCTGCGGGTCAGGTTCAGCTAATGAAACTATACGAAAACGTGTTCGATCTTTTTGGCGAGAGAATAGCTCAGATCCTGGTCAACAGAGACGATTTTGGAGACAGGAAGCGATTTCTTAACCTGCGGAATACTCTTATAGGGTTGATAGAATTGGGTCTGATCCCTGTAGTGAATGAGAACGACACAACATCTACCGAAGAGATAATGTTTGGAGACAATGACATTCTCGCCTCGATGTTTGCAATAGGATGGCAGGCCGATCTTCTGATACTGATGTCCACTGTAGAGGGAATCGTAGACGAAAACGGTGAAGTGATTTCGGTGTTTGATACATCTAGGAGACTAAAGAACATAGAGAACTCCTCGTGGGGTACAGGAGGCATTAAGACCAAAATAAGAGCTGGACGGGCCGCATCTGCAAGCGGTATCAGAAGCTGCATCTGTAATGGGAGAGACTTGAATAACATAGAGAGATTTGCAAAGGGTGATGACATTGGAACCGTATTTCCCTCGATAGAATCGCCAGGTGCCCGGAAAACGTGGATTGGATTTCTCTCTACTCCGAAAGGGAGTATTAAGATCAACCGAGGCGCAGAAGGCGCAATTGCAAGAGGAAAGAGTCTCTTGGCCATAGGCGTGGAAGAAGTATCTGGAGACTTTTCTGAAGGCGAGGTGGTTAGTATACTCTCGGTTGATGGGTCGGAAATTGCGAGGGGAATCTCTAACTTCACCTCGCTTGAAGTCGATAAGATAAGGGGAGTTAGAAGCGACAGGATATCATCGATTCTTGGTCACGACTGCGCAAAAGTTGTGGTCCATATTGATAACTCTTACCGTATCTGATAGCTCTGGCTGAGCAAAGATTAGCTGCCTTCTACAGAGGGAAGGAAACCGGGATCAGCGAACTATCACTGTAATAGTAAACCGCCTCATGAAATGCTTGACGACAGCTTTCTAGCTTTGTTTTCCGGTCAAGCCGGTGAGAATCTGTGAGAGACGCTTATTTGGCGCTAAGCCGAGAGTAATTGACTTGTTTCTATTGACATCGTTATATACTCTTACTGAAATAGTCGTTGGAGGTAGGATATGTTTGATTTTCCCGAATATGTTTACTCTGATGTTAGGGTAGAGGAAGTCTCGAATAGCAATATAGTTGTTACTCTAGGAAGAACGGATAACATGAAGGAACAGAAATACGTTGCGGCTTTCATCAGGATTTTCGATGGAGAGAGGTGGTATTTCAGTTCTACTACGGACCTGAACTCTGTTCAAGGTGAGATCTACAGGCTGGCAGATCTTGCTAAAAAGAATCCATCTATCGAAGCGAACCAGATAGTTCAGAAGTTTCAGGTAAACAAGGGTTCGTTTTTGAGATTCGAGAAATCATCGGATATCTCAACTATACCTCTTAAGGAGAAGCGCGATATTCTTTCTACCTATTTTCCCATAGTCGAAGAAAGTGGTCTCGTGAGATTTTGGAGGGGCCAATACGTAGACCAGAGAGTTGTCAAGAGCTTCTTCTCCAGCAAGGGAGCAGATTTGAAGTTCGATTATCAAAGGGTGGGCTTCAGAATGCTCTATCAAATGGCCGATGGAGAAGAGCAGCTTATGGACAGATTCGACCTTGCCGGTAACGAGTTAGAATCGATCAAAGAACTTTCCGAGGACGTCAGGAAGTCAGTTGAAGCTTCTGAATACTTCATAAGAAACGCAAAGTCTGTGATCCCTGGAAGATATCCGGTGGTTCTTTCTCCAGAGGCGGCAGGTGTGTTTGCGCATGAGAGTTTTGGTCATAAGAGTGAATCAGACTTCATGCTCGGAGACGAGACGATGATGAAAGAGTGGAAAATAGGCAGAAAGGTCGGCAGCGAAATCCTTTCAATAGTAGATGATGGAAATAAACCTGGAGTAGGTAACGTTGTTTTCGATGACGAGGGAACAAAAGCTGAAGAAACTTACTTGATAAAGAACGGTTGTCTTTCAGGGAGGCTTCATAGTGCCGAGACTGCTGCCGCTCTAGACGAGGAGTTGACGGGAAACGCCAGGGCCGTGAGCTTTGAGTTCGAACCTGTAGTTAGGATGACGACTACCTACATCCTGCCGGGAAGGCTCTCCTTTGATGAATTACTTTCAGGTATCAAAGAAGGACTCTATGTCGATTCACTAAACCATGGTTCAGGAATGTCTACATTCACTCTCGCTCCCTGCAGAGCTTATATGATCAGAGATGGAAAGATCGCTGAGCCTGTGAAGATTTCTGTTGTGACGGGAAGTGTTTTCCAGACTCTTAACGAAATAGAGGGACTAACCGAGGAATTCAAGCTTCTGTCATTTGCGCTTGGAGGATGTGGAAAGATGGAACAGTACCCTCTTCCCGTTGGATTCGGCGGACCGTACGTGCGTGTACGTTCGTTGAATGCTCACTAGGAGGTGCTGACTATGACTAAAGAGAGACTTGTCGTTCATTATACAGAGAGTGCTGTGAAGATAGTTCAAACTCGGGTTACTTCAGTAAGAAAGAAAGACATTCTTCGAACTTCAATTCGTCTTTACGATGGTAAGTCAATGGGTGTTGCCGGTGCTTTTGGAAATTGCGATGAGCGAGAGCTCATAAAAAAAGCAAGAGAATCTCTCGAGCTTGGAATTCCTTATGCTTGCGAACCTTGCAAAGAACTAAAGAGAGAAGAACAGCACGAATCAGATCTTCAGAACGAGGCGGAGCTTCTGGAAGCTGCAGAAGATATCCTTGAGAGACTGAGAAGAGATCAGCCACAATTCAGTTTCAGTCATTTATTCAAGTCGGCTAGGGTAGAGTCTTTTCTGGAGAATGATCTCGGTCTTGATCTGAGATCGTCTCGAGAATCTCTCAGCATGGAACTAGTAATAAAGGACAAACAGTCATCTAACATTATCGATGCAATGACAGGATACGAAGGAAGAGAGTTCCGAAAGGATTCGTTTGTAGGACTGACTAATATGATTTGTGATGCATACAAGAACCAGCTCCACGACATAGAAGAAGGAGTATATCCGGTAGCTTTCATGTCGGGCGACATGACGTATTACAAGAAACTCTATGAGTCTTTGAATGGGATGCTGTTTGGTTCTGGCGGATCCCTTTTGTCAGGGAAAGTCGGTGAGAAGATCTTTTCCGATAGAGTCACTCTCTTGCAGACGCGTAACGTCGATGATGGTTTCTTCGAACCGTTTTTTGATCTAGAAGGGACTGTAAATCAGTTGGATAGATTTGCTCTAATTGAGAGCGGAGTGCTAAAGTCGCCATATACGGATAAGAAAACGGCTACAACTTTTAATCTACCTCATACTGGTTCTGCAGGTGGAGAGTACGATGGTTTGCCGGAGCTGGGGATACCGAAGCTTAAATTCGCTGAATCACAGGAAACTGCAAAACAGCTTCTCAAAGGTCAGAAGGCTATCTTCATTCTAATTGCCAGTGGAGGAGACTTCACACAGGACGGGCGCTTTGCAACCCCGGTTCAACTTGCCTTCCTGTTTGATGGAGAGAGGTTTGTCGGAAGGCTCCCCGAGCTGAGTTTGAGTTCTCATATGTATGATATGTTTGGCAAGGACTTTCGCGGGGTCTCAAACGACGATTTTCTGGGAGCGGAGAATTCGAAGATGACGATAATAGATATGAAGGTGAGCAAACTGTAGCGTTTTTCTTCCCAATAGTCTGGAGGTGTGATGTGCGCCCGATAGCAATAGTTGGAGCCGGAATGATGGGAAACGTTCATGCTCGGTCATATAGAACGATAGATGAAACGAGTCCCTTATCGATAGTCGATCCAGTTGGAAGCAGAGCGAAGGTTATCTCCGACAAATATCGAGCAATCGCTGCAAGTTTTGATGAAATCCTTGCAGATGACGAAATAGAAATAGTTGATATCTGCACGCCGACTTTCACTCACAGAGATCTTGTAGTCAGAGCTCTCGAGGCGGGCAAGCATGTCTTCTGCGAAAAGCCGGTAGCACTGAAGATTGAAGACGCCGTGGCAATGGACAAGGCGGCCAAAAAAAGCGGCAGAGTGTTTATGGTGGGCCACGTCGTACGCTTCTTTCCGCAGTATATTAAGGTTAGAGAACTCGCTTCCTCAGGTGACGTTGGCGAAATCGTAATGGCTAGACTTTACAGAGGAGGATCCTTTCCCTCGCACGGTATAGATAACTGGTTTGCAGATATCACCAAAAGCGGCGGGGTCTTCATCGATCTCTCCATACACGATTTTGATTTTCTTAGAAAACTGCTTGGCCCGGTGAGAACCGTCGAAGCGAGGTCCGTAGAACTCAGCTCGACAGTGAAAAAGCCTTCTTTCGATCACGGCATGGCGATTCTGAGGTTCGAGTCCGGCGCACTGGCCCACATCGAAGGCAGCTGGGCCGAACCGGCCGACATGCCGGTTGGATTTGGAACATCTTACGAGTTCATCGGCACTAAGGGAATGATCACGAACAGCTACGAGAGAGAAACTACGCTTCGCCTTCAAACCTCAATCGACGGCAAGCCCCTATACTCTCAAGAGAATCCGATCTTGAATGATCCATATACCGAGGAGCTGAAATCGTTCATACTATCGATAGAGGAAGGCAAAGAAGTCCCGGTGAGCTGTGAAGAGGCTACAGAATCGTTGAGAGTTGCACTGGCAGCCAACCTGTCGGCGAGACTGTTGAGACCGGTAGAACTCTCGGAGGTGTCGTGAGATGACTAGAATTTCGATTCTTGGAATAGCTCACATGCATGGCTACAGCTACGTCAAAGCGTTGAAGGGGAAAAGAGATGTTGAGATTGTTGGGATATATGACCACGACAGATCAAGGATGGCAAGAGCGAGCACTGCTCTTGAGGTTAAATCGTACGACCACCCCGAAGAGCTTGTAGCTGCAAGCGACGGAGTAATAGTTGCAAGCGAGAACTCAACTCACAGAGAGTTCGTGGAAATCGCTGCTCGATGCGGAAAACATGTATTGTGCGAAAAGCCGATTGCCACATCTGTTGAAGATGCCGAGGCTATGATAGACATATGTCATATAAACAACGTTAGGCTTCAGATGGCTTTTCCGGTGAGATATAGTGCCTCCGTAAGAAAGGCCAAAGAGTTGATCAAGAATGGTCTTTTGGGTGAAATCGTCAACCTTGTTGGAACTAACCACGGGAGAATGCCTGGAGGCTGGTTCATAGATCCCGAACTTAGCGGTGGTGGCGCTGTTATGGACCACACCGTTCACGTTGTTGACACCGTAAGATGGCTCCTCGACTGCGAGTTCAAACAGGTCTACGCCGTATATGACACCCTGATTCACGATACACGTGTCGAAGACTGCGGACTGGAGATGTTCAGACTTTCAACGGACCAGTACATGACGCTTGACTGCAGCTGGTCGAGACCGAGAATCCATCCTTACTGGGGTGATGTGACTATACACATTGTGGGAACCAGAGGTACTCTCTTTCTGGATATCTTCAACTCTAAGATTGAAGTCAGTTCCAGCGAGAAAGGAAATCGCTGGGAAAACTACGGAGATGATCTCGATCAGCTTTTGACGAGAGAGTTTCTTGAAGTGATTCATTCTGGGAAGGAACCTTTGACTAATGGAGAAGACGGATTGAGAGCTCTTGAAGTGGTCTCTGCTGCCTACAGGAGCTTTCGGGAAGGAAGGGAGATCGAGATTGTTTGACTCGATCTTCTTTTTTCGCCTTGCTTATTCATAAGGCGTATAATCTAGGTGTTATGATAACAGTCATGAGGTGAGTTGTTTGGAGCAGCAGTATGACCGTAGAAAACTTGAACAGGAGTTTGACAGCCTTCCCGAAGCTTCGCCTATAGCAGATATCGACCCATTCAAGGGAGACATAATCGCAATGGTGGGAGCTCTTGCTCTTGATTTTCTTGAGCTTGGCGCGGATGACGTTCTGCTAGATATTGGAACCGGGCGAGGGAGATGGGCCGTGGCAGCCAGTCAGCATTGCAAAAAAGTAATAGGTATAGACATAAGTAAAAGGATGCTCGAAGATGCAAGAATGAACGTTGCAAGCGCGGGAGCCGAGAATGTAGAGTTCTATAGAGGATCTTTTGAGGACCCGTGTGAAGAGACGGATATTTCGCAAAAGAATGTAAACAAGATAGTCGCTATATACTCTCTTCACCATCTTACTGATTCTATGAAGGCGGAGGCAATCTCAAAGCTTTCAGCGATGCTTAAACGTCCTGGGCGGATTGTTGTCGGCGACATCATGTGGTTCGATGACCCTGGCAAGTACAGGGACGAATGGGATGAGGTCTATTTTGATGACAGCGAGACAGATCATCCGGCGAGCATCTCGTTCATGCGAGAGATCTTTGAAAAATCTGGTGCAGAAGAAATCGAGATTCTTCAAATTCATCCGTTGGTGGGGTTGATATGCGCCTCCTTTTCCTAGCGATGTCTTCAAGATAAGTATATTCTGAAAGTCTCCAGAAGCCTTGAACCGCGAAGTTTTGATGAAAACTGGAGCTTCGCTTTTTTGTGCCAAGTCGAAGAATTCATGTATAAGAGAAGTCTTGATCGATGAATCCGATTTAGGTGGTATCCTATACCCGGATTCTTACCTCATCGCTGCACACATCATCATCTTTGGAGTTCAGTCACCTTATTACTGAGTTCCTGAACTAGTAATCGTTATCAATAGACCTGATGTCGCATTTCTACGCTATTGATTATAAGTCCCCGCATGAGCTGGAGAGACCGCTTTCGGCTCAAAGACCCGCTTGTCAATAAACGCTGCACGCTGAGCGCTGTGAAAAGCCAAGAAGCAAAAATAGAGACTGCCCGGTTTCTGTGGTCTATACCATTCTTCGCCTCTTTTGTTCTGTCATTCTGCAGTGATGTTATACGGGATCTGCTTTCTCTCCTCACTCTTGGTAATCTCGAATATGGTTTTTCTCGAAACGGAGCTCTCGGTGTTGGTCCCTCTTAGTCTTGCACTCGTTCCTTCAGAGACACCCTCCGCCAATGCGTAGCCCTCCTTCAAGGGAGGACTTAGGATCAGGATCATCAAGAGCCAAATACAGCATGTATTGTCAAGGGCGAAGGAGCATGATATGATTTCTCACTTACTCCCTAACCTATAGGTAGTGATGAGGACATCGTACGGGTGGGAACTTCTGCAACAAGTACTCTATATTTCTATTCCTTGGTCGTTACTTTCGTTCCGTAGACTCCTGCCCCAGGATCGAAACCCCGGTTTCTCGCTATCTCTTCAACGGACTTCTGAAGAACATTCATCATCGGAATTGAGGCAAGCACTTCGTCTAGACCTTCGGAAACATATATGGACTCTACACTCTCTTTCTTTAAATTCGTTAGCGTTATTAGGTCACACTTGTCTGAAATATCTCTGTGTAGTTCCTGCATCAGGTTTTGGGTTACACCTTCCGGATTCATAGTGAGTACAACCGGTCTGTCAATCAACAGATCAACAGGGCCATGCCTGAAGGCTGCTCCTGCGTAGAAAATCAAGCTAATCTTAGCGACTTCGGCAAACATAAGTCTTGCCATGCTGCCAACTCCGAGGCCGTACCCTCTTGCGACAAGAATCTTCTCCCTCTTCTCAGAAAGAAGAGTGGCGAGCCAAGACAAATCAAGAGAAATCGCCTCTTCTATTCTTGAAGGCAGTTCAGAGAAATTCAACGATCTTCCCGTCTTTGAAGCAGCAATCAACAACATTAAGACTACGCTGTTTACGAAAGTCTTGGTAGCACCCATAGATCTTTCATTTCCGGCCTCAAGGAGGAAAACCCTTTCACCTGGAAGAAAATTCGCGGCACTGCTCTGTTCATTGTTCGTGATCAATGCCATCACTGGAAGTAGTTCCGTGTTATCTTCAATGAACCTCAGCAGCTCAGCGCTTTCACCAGACTGACTGATCAGGAAGATGGTGGAATACAGTTTGAGGAGCTCCCTGGATGAGTAAGATATAAGTTCGGACATTTCAAGACTTGCGGCGTCTACCCCTGATGATTTTAGAAAGGTAGCTGCCGTCTCCGCCGCATGGAGTGAAGCTCCCATCCCTGTAAAAAGTACCCTCTCGAAATTAAGACTCTTCGCCTTCTTCGAGATAATGCCAGAAGAGGAAAGGAGTCTTCTAACGGCATCTGGTTGCTCTAGCATATCCTGCATGAATTTCGACATGTTTATCATCCTTTCATTGTGGGAATTCTCGATCCTAAAGGAATTGATAATAGCTCACCATTAAGAGTTTATCATCTCGGAAGAGTGTTTTGACTAATCGGTGGTATTGGTGCCATAATTAGTGCGGAGGTGAAGCTATGTCGTTAGTCACAACAAAAGATGGTACCCGGATATATTACGAAGAACATGGAGATGAGAGCAGACCATCGCTTGTCATTCTTAACGGGATAATGATGTCCACGAGTTCATGGGCGGGTTTTCTGACAGATTTCTCCAAGCATTTCAGACTGATACTCATGGATTTCAGGGATCAGGGACGGTCCGAAAGGAAGCAGTCACAATACTATATCTCTGTTCACGTGAATGATCTTGTCGATCTACTTGACTTTCTGAATATCTCTAAAGGAAATATAGTAGGTCTCTCTTATGGTGGACAGGTGGCGGAGATGTTTGCAATAAAGTATCCAGAGAGGGTCAAATCATTGGTCCTCGCGAACACCCCTCCAAGAATCTCACCTTTCCTTGCTGAGTTAGGCGAAGCGTGGAAGGAAGCCGCAATGCTATACGATGGGGAGAGGTTCTTCAAACTTGCAATTCCGTTTATATACTCCGACTTGTTCTATAACAGAAACCTGAACTGGCTGAAAGAAAGGCAGAAGACCTTTAAGTCAACTCTCAATCGGGAATGGTTTGAAGGTTTCATAAGGCTTGTCTCTTCAAATCCTGATTTCAACGTGCTGGATGAGCTTCACAAGATTGAGTGTCCAACGTTACTTCTTGGTGCTGATAGAGACATTATTACCCCAATTGAAGAGATAGAGATGATTCACGAAAAAGTAAAAGGCTCCGAGTTTTTGGTTATTAAAGATGCGGGTCACGGAGCTTTCCTCGAAAAGTCAGGAGAATTCATTACGGCTGTAATAGGCTTTGTTCTAAAGAATTGTTAGTAAACAAGACAATGTAGAAGTTATTCATCTTACTTCGACAATAATCCTCGTTAAACGGCTCAAATCGAACTTAGAATCTCAACGCGTTTAGTGTATTCTTAAAGTGAGAGATGATTCATCTTTCATTTATGAGAGATGAATCACGCCGCGCAAAGTGTGAGGGGTGATCTTGGTGAGTTCAGTTCCGGTAATTGGCATAGCGGGAATCGGGACATACATACCCGACAGTTACATGACGCCCGACCAGATAGCTGAGGCGACTGGAATTCCTCGAGACGTGATAGAACTGAAGTTCGGGGTGAAGAGGAGATTGCTTCCAGGACCAGAAGACACAACGAGTAGCATGGGAATAAGAGCCGCAAGGAAAGCTCTCGAAAACTCCGGTACTCATCCCAAAGATGTCGATTTGATAATCTGGAATGGAGCTCAACACAAGGATTATCCTTGCTGGTTGGCCGGATTAAAGGTGGCCGACGAGATTGGGGCAACAAATGCCTGGTCGTTCGATATGGAAGCCATGTGCGGCTCGATGATGGCTGGCATGGATATCGCAAAGAGCATGATGATAGCGCGAGACGACGTGGAAACAGTGCTCCTTGTAAGCGGCTATAGGAATGTTGATCTGATGAATCTCTCCGAGCCCTCTACTTCTTTTATGCTGGATGTTGGAGCAAGCGGAGCGGCAGTAGTCATGAAGAAAGGGTATAACGAAAATGTCGTTCTCTCCTCCGCATTCAAAGGTGACGGCTCCTTTTCCGAACTTTGTGTCGTCCCGGTAGGCGGAACAAAAAAATGGCCGATGAGCAGAGAAGATGTGTCGGAATACCATTTTCGTGTCCAGGGAGACACAGCAGAATTCAAGAAGCGTCTTGGAGAGACGACAATGCCCAACTTCTATTGGGTTATCAGAGAGTCTCTAAGAAAGAGCGGCTACTCTGAAAGTGATATCGATTATTTAGCAATTCTACATTTTAAAAGATCGGCTCATTTTGCAGTTCTTGAAGAGCTTGGGCTGAAGGAAAATCAGAGTACGTACCTTGATTACTACGGCCATCTTGGACAAAATGATCAAATTCTCTCAATTGAATTGGGTTTGAGAGAAGGAAAGATCAAAGACGGTGATGTGATCGTTATGGTCGGCGCCGGATTAGGCTTCGTCTGGGCCGCAACAACCGTAAAATGGGGCAAAGTTTAGGAGGCGTAAAGGTGAGAATGGAAGGTAAGGTTGTCATCATTACTGGTGGCGCAAGAGGTATTGGTAAAGCAGCAGTTGAGAGATTCACGAGAGAAGGGGCGATAGTCTATGCCTGCGATATGGATACTGAAGGTCTTGAAGGCTTGAAGAATGAATTCGCCGAGCTCCCGGGAAAGGTAATACCAAAGAAGCTGAATGTGACGGATAGAAAGGCAATAGCTGATTTGGTCAACGAAATCAAGAGTGAGTATGGTCACATTGATGGGCTTGTTAACAACGCTGGAATCACTAGGGATGCACTGATCCAGAGAATGACGGAAGAAGATTGGGATCTAGTTATCGACGTGAATCTGAAGGGTGTATTTAACATGACACAGGCTATTGCGCCTGTGATGCTTGATCAAGGTTATGGTGCAATTGTCAACACCTCTTCAGTTGTCGGAGTGTTTGGAAATATCGGTCAGTCAAACTACTCCGCCTCCAAAGGAGGAGTAATAGCCATGACAAAGACTTGGGCAAAAGAGCTTTCTAGAAAAGGAGCCAAGATCAGAGTTAATGCTGTCGCTCCTGGTTTCATTAAGACTCCAATGACTGAGAAAATGCCCGAGAAGATAATTACAGCGCTCGAAGAGAGGATACCGTTGAAGAGAATGGGTCTTCCCGAGGAGATTGCAAATGTGTACTTCTTCCTGATTTCTGACGAAGCAAGTTACTTAACCGGTCAGGTGATCGGTGTCGACGGGGGACTCGTGATTTGAAGATCTCTCGAAGTGAGAGAACAAGATTACAGATAAAGCAGGCGGCTGAAGAGCTGTTCAGTCGTCTTGGTTTTGAGATGACGTCTGTTGCCAATATATGTAGGACCTGCGGATTGTCTAATGGAGCCTTTTACAGACATTACGCAGGAAAAGAACAGGTGTTTAAGGAAATTGTACAGGACATTAAGGCTGAATTCGAGGCCGCAACAACCTCGATAACCGGTCGTGATTCCAGAGAAAGACTCTTCAATCTGTATAGAACTGTCTTCAATATTCTTTGGGGATCGAGGAAGAAATTTATCGCATTCCACGAAGCCGAGTATAGATTTCCCGATGTTGAGAGTTCGGTCGACAAGACCTATAAGGATTCTCTTCTTTCAACTATCTCTATAGGCAAGTCCACACTTTCAATGCCCGAGTTTTGGTTTCTTGTTGGTAGTTCGAGATTTACTGCTATCTACTGGATTATCTACAACGGAACAAGGGTTCCTGATTCCACTGTAGAGTCGTTGGTTGATTTTACTCTGGGTGGATTTGTTAAATCTGAGCAATTTGACAGAGAAGCACTTGATTTCACTTTTGACAGAACAATGGCAAGCGGAGGTACCAAGGCGAAAGAAGTCATTCTTCTTGCTGCGGAAAGGCTTATGGGCGAGAAAGGGTATTTCGAGACTTCGATTTACGATATCACGAGTAGGGCAGGTTACGGTCAAGGTACATTCTACTTGCATTTCGAAAGCAAAGAGAAACTCCTTCAGGAGCTTGTTTATCAGGCAAACAGGAATCTCAGGAGAACAATGAGAGACGCCGTTTCCGGCGTTGAAGGAAGACTAAACAGAGAGATCAGGTCTTACAAGGCGTTTCTTCTGTTCATGGATGTTCACAAGGAGCTCTACAACATCGTGAGAGAGTCGGAATTTGTGCAGCCGGAGACAGGCCGCTTCTACTATGAAAGACTCCTCACATCATACATAAGTTCGCTTGAAGAGGCCAGATTCAAGAATGAGATTAGACAGATTGACTCGCGAGATCTTGGAGTCTTCTTGATGGGGATCGGACACTTCATGGGTCTGGATCTTCTCTTTAGGAATGAAAAGGAATACGAGAAATGGGACGAGCATCTGATAGAACTTGCTTCGCTAATGGCAAAAGGGTACGGAGGTGCTTTTAGTTGAATTGGAAGGATGAATATAAGAAGAAGAGAATTAGCATAGAAGAAGGCCTCAGGAACGTAAGATCTGGTACAAAAATCGTGACCAGCATGGCCGCTATGGAAGCTCGGGGTCTTCTTGAAAATCTCCACAGGGTTGATGGTGTCGAAAACGTAGCAGTAGCAACTTGTTTGAACATTGGCGAGTACCCCTTCTTTGTTAACAGAGAGTACGAAGGAAGATTCCTTAATGAATCATGGTTCCACTCGACGGGTGCTAGGAAGGCAGTTAGCAACGGACTGAGGACTGTAACCTACATTCCGAATAATCTACATACTGCTGGCGTGGAACGTATTATGGCCAACAAACCCGACATATTCTGGGGAGTCGCATCTCCCATGGACAAGAATGGTTACATGACGGTTTCCCTTTCTACCGTTTACGAGAGGGACATGGTTGAGAACGCGAAAATGGTGATCCTGGAAGTAAACGACAGGGCTCCAAGAACCCATGGGGACACACATGTTCACATAAGCGAAGTTGACTATGTGATAGAGAACAGTTTTGATATTCCTGAGCTTCCCGATACCGAACCCTCGGAGACGGAGATGCGAATTGGCGAGCATATATCGTCATTAGTTGTAGATGGCGCCACTCTGCAGATCGGAATCGGCGGTATTCCAAATGCCGTTGCCAAGTTGATGGAAGACAAGCATGAACTTGGAATACATACCGAAATGTTCACGGAGTCCATGATTCATCTCTTCGAAAAGGGAGCGATAACGAATTCGAGAAAGAGTCTCTGGAAAGGAAAGTTCATTGCTACTTTCGCCCTTGGAACGAAGAGAATGTACTCCTTTGTGGAAGACAATCCTGGGGTTCTTTTGCTTAGAGGGAGCTATGTGAACGATCCTTACGTCGTTGCGCAAAACGATAACATGGTATCCATAAATACTGCCATATCCGTTGATCTAACAGGACAGGTGTGTTCGGAAGCAATCGGAACAAGGCACTATAGTGGCACAGGAGGACAGCTTGATACTCACAGAGGGGCCTCTATGGCGAAGAACGGAAAGGGGATAATTGCTCTGAGGTCCACCGCCAAGAAGGGAACCGTTTCCACAATCGTTCCTCTTCTCCCTCTGGGTTCTCCGGTAACTGTGCCTAGGCAGGATACTGATTATGTTGTCACTGAGTTTGGAATCGCGAGGTTAAAGGGTCTAAATGTCTTCCAGAGAGTAGAGTCTTTGCTTAACATCTCTCATCCCGATTTTAGATCTGAGTTAAGAAAACAGGCCAGCGAGGTTGGATTGATTTAGGAGGTTTTTGATGAAGAAGGTCTTCATAGTTGGTGCAAAGAGAACAGCAATAGGTACTTTCGGAGGGGCTTTGAAAGATGTTCCGGCGGTCGAGCTTGGTGTTACTGCATCAAGGGCTGCGATAGAACAATCAGAGGTAGACCCCAAGAACATCGAAGAAACCATAATGGGTTGCATATTGACTGCCAATCAAGGTATGGGACCGGGAAGGCAGGTCTCAATCGGAGCAGGCGTACCTATCGAGAGTCCCGGATATCTAGTGAACATGCTATGCGGATCCGGAATGAAATCGACGATGATCGGGGCCCAGGATATCCTTACGGGCGAAGCCGATCTGGTCTTGACAGGTGGTATGGAGAACATGTCTATAGCCCCTTACATGCTGGACAAGGCAAGGTTTGGTTACAGAATGGGCAGCGGCTCCATAACGGATCACATGATAAGAGATGGGCTAACGGATGTTTTTAACGATTATCACATGGGCGTTACTGCGGAAAATCTCGCAGCAAAATACAGCATAAGCAGACAGGAGCAAGACGAATTTGCACTTGAAAGCCAGAAGAGGGCAAAAGAAGCAATCTCCGCAGGAAAGTTCAAGGATGAAATCATTCCCGTTGTCATAAAGCATAGAAAGGGAGACATTGTATTCGATACCGATGAGCATCCTAGAGATACAAGCATGGAGATTTTGGCGAAGCTGAGACCTGCATTCAAGAAGGATGGTTCAGTAACGGCAGGGAATTCATCGGGAATCAATGACGGTGCAAGTGCAACCGTCCTGGCAAGTGAAGAAGCAGTAACGAAGTACGGGCTTAAACCGATTGCAGAGATAGTCTCATTTGCTCAGGCGGGAGTCGATCCAGCATATATGGGATACGGTCCTGTTCCAGCCGTTGAAAAGGCTCTCAATAAAGCTGCGATGAACATCAAGGATGTAGGGCTTATCGAGCTCAATGAGGCTTTCGCTTCTCAGGCGCTTTCCGTGATTAGAGGACTTATGGAGATCTACGGAGTCACAAAGGAATGGCTGATTGAAAGAACCAATGTTAATGGAGGTGCAATTGCTCTTGGTCATCCCATTGGAGCCTCAGGGAACAGAATCATCGTTACGCTCGTCCACGAAATGGAGAAGAGAGATCTCGAATTCGGGCTTGCTTCCCTTTGCATCGGCGGAGGAATGGGAACCGCAGTAGTTGTCAGGAGAGTCTAATTTCTGAATCACAGGTAATGCCGCTTTTTGGGAAAGAGTTTTCTTGTTCCAACGTTCTTTTGAAATCATCTGGAGTACAACCTACGTAGGAGGTGGGAAAGTGAAAAAGGTATTTTTGGTTCTACTTATGGCTGCTGTAACTTCACTAATCGTTTTTGCAGCTACTCCGATCAAGATCGGTGCTGTTCTTCCCTTGGGTGACATCACCGGAGATCAGGCTGCAAAGGCAATGAGACTTGCAGTAAGTGAAATCAACGCAGAAGGCGGTTTACTAGGACGACCTCTGGAGTTGATAGTAATTGATGACGAAATGACGCCGGAGAAGGGTGCGGCAGCGATCTCCAGGCTTGCTACCGTTGATAGAGTGGACTTTTTTGTCGGTGGTATGAGCACTGGAGTTCACTTCGCGCAGATTCCTGTTATGAAGAGCTTCCAGAAGGTCACAATCTGGATAGGTGCTGCCGGTTCGCAATGTGAGGTTGCAGTCGGTCCGGACGCAGACTGGTATTTCCATCTGCATCCATGGGATTATCAGCAGGGAGCCAGCTACGGCCAGGGTTGGACGGATCTGGCCGAAGCCTATCCTGATATTGAGATCAACAAAGTCTTCCTGGCGTATGAAGAAGGAGCTTTCGGCACCGGTTCTCATGAAGCATATTTGGTCCTTCAGGCACTGGCTGCAGAAGGCCAGGGAGCTTGGGCAGAAGTCATGAGCGACTACATGGGAGTTTCGTTCAAGAGTGCTGCACTTGGCGGAGGAGATTACCGAGCGATGCTTCAGCAGGCGAAGAAATATGACCCGGATCTTTTCGTTTGGGCGGGTTATGACGCGGATGCTCTTCCAATGCTCCAGCAGGCAAAGGAAGTCGGGTTCTCACCAAAGTTCTTTGTTGGAGCACCTCCAGGATGGCCGGCACATTTCGGCGACTCTCCCCTGGCAGAAGGAGTTACCCTATACGGAATGTGGGCTCCAACGATCAACAGAATCAGCCCCGTAGCCGAGCACTTCTGGAATGCCTACATTGAGATGTTCAAGGAAGAGCCGGCAACTTACTTTGCTCCTCTCGGTTACACTAACATTTACTTCCTTGCAGAAGGAATCAAGGCTGCAGGTACTATTGAGAAGTCTGCGCTTATCAAGGCCCTGGAGCAGGTGGAATATGCGTCTCCAATCGGTGATGTCTTGAAGATTGCGCCAAGTAACGTCATAAAGCACCAGGGCTTCACTGCTCAGAAGATACTTCAGTGGCAGGGTGGCGAACAGCACGTAATATGGCCTCTAGAGTTAAAGACAGCTGAACCTGAATATCCATTCCCTTCCTGGGATGGGAGATAGTCTGATTTAGGTCGGGCAGCAATGCCCGACCTTATTATCTGAAAAAGTTGCTACCAGGGTGGTGAAAGACTTGGAAAAGATCTCTTTCTTGAGAAAGCATAGAGGCATTTTGATACTTGTCGCGATACTTGTGGTTGTCGCGGTCTGGAGGCCGCTAGCCGCGATTTATGGCGTTCAGAGAGGTAGTCTTTATGCACTGATAGGGCTTCCTCTGGCTCTAACTCTCGGAGTAGTCGGAATAATGAACCTTGCCCACGGCGATTTGCTATCGCTGGGAACTTATATTGTTTATCTATTTGCAGTCAATACCGGTATGGATCCTCTTGTTTCGATAATCCCCGCGTTTTTCCTGCTATTCATTCTAGGAGTTGTTATCTATAAGCTTACGGTAACCAGGGTTCTTAAAGCAGGACACCTTAACCAGCTGCTTCTCACTTTCGGGATATCGATGATAGTTCTGGAACTCATGAAGGTTATCTGGACTACCCGGCCAAGAAGCGTCTATGTTGACTATTCTTCGTCCTCAACGACGATTGCCGGCGTTAGATTCGGTACTTACGAGTTGCTTTACGTTGTGTTAGCGTTTGCAGTGCTAATCGCTCTTCAACTCTTTCTAAAAAAGACAAGATTAGGGCAGGCTACCTTTGCAGTCGGTCAGAATCCTCGCGGAGCAAAGATTGTAGGGATAAACACCGATTTCGTCTATCTCTTTGTTTTTGGTTTATCGGTCGCCATACTTGGTATTGCAGCAGGGGTAATGGTGCCGAGATTTGCAATCTTTCCTTCTGTGGGCGCGGCATTCACTATGAAATCATTCAGTCTAGTTGCAATGGCAGGTCTCGGTAACCTAACCGGGATTCTGATAAGTGGTATTGTTCTAGGAGTGGGAGAGGCAATCGTTCAATCGATTCCCGGATATGCCGGTTGGTCTGACATCGTGTTCTTTGGAGTACTGATAGCAGTTATCATGATTAGATCCTTAAGGAGGCAATCACTATGAAGATTATTAAACCGATTCTCCTTCTGATTGTTCTCGCAGCGGCTGTGATGCTGCCACTGCTCACGGAAGCATACTTCATAAGTGTTGCCATAACGATACTTACGTTCATGACTCTTGCATTAAGCTGGGACATGATGTTACGAACGGGTCAATTGTCATTTGGCACAGCAGGCTTCTTTGGTCTGGGAGGATACGCAGGAATCATCGCTGCAGCTGATCTTGGAGTTGATCCTATCACAGGAATCATAATCGGTGGACTTGTCGCCGGAGTTGTATCTCTGGTTCTGGGTATGGCAATCCTCAGACTTAGAGGTCTTTACTTCGCTATTACTACAATGGCTCTAGCGAGCGTTTTTATGGTCATCATAAGGAACCTTCACAAGATCTCGGGTGGTCCGAGCGGTAAAGTCGTTTTGAGCACCCTCTTCAACTACGATTCCAACAAGGTCTACTGGTTTATGCTGGGTGTTGCCTTGATTACAATAGTAATTTCAGAAGTATTCCAAAGAACCAGAATACACTTCGCCATTGACTCTATCAGGGCGGATGAGACCGTTGCTAAATCTCACGGAGTGAACATATACAAGTATTTGATATTCGTCTTTGTTGTAACTTCGATGATTCAGGGTGTGGTCGGCGCGACTTACGCTCTGCAGTACGGCTTCGTTTTCCCCGAGAGCAGCTTTTCGGCTCATTATCTTCTCTTGCCGATAGCGATGGCCCTGGTTGGGGGAATCTACTCAACAATAGGTTCAGTAATTGGAGCGATAATTCTTGGGCTATCCTCTGAGTATCTTAAACTGATCATGCCGTACGGCCACCTGATAATCTACGGTGTGATTATTGTTGTGGTAGTCCTCTTCTTACCCAACGGTGTATATGGCGCAATCAAAGATGTTCTTGGTTTCAGAAAACGCCGTCTGGAGGAACGATAACATGAGTATACTCAAAGTTGAAAAAGTAACTAAGCGCTTTGGCGGGCTTGTAGCTGTAGATGATGTCACAATGGAGATTCGGCAGGGCGAGATTCTAGGGCTAATAGGTCCCAATGGCGCAGGAAAGACAACGCTTACAAATGTGATATCGGGACTACATACTGTGAGTGAAGGCAGAATATTCTTTGATGGTACGGATATTACTTTTCTGCCTACTCACAAGAGATGCCATTTGGGTATAGCCAGAACTTTCCAGATTGCGCGCCCCCTTAAGAATCTCACCGTAGCTGAAAATGTTATGGTTGGTGGGCTGTTCGGAAACGGAGAAAAGCTAAAGGATGGTCGAAAGAGCGCGATTAAGCTTTGCGAAACGATCGGTCTTGCTAAACCTAATGAAGTCCTTGATAAGATAACTGTCTTGGATATCAAGAAGATCGAAATCGCCAGAGCTATGGCAACAAAGCCAAAGCTTCTTTTTCTAGACGAGGTTATGTCGGGTTTGAATATGGATGAAACCAGAGAGATGATAGACACTGTAAGAAAGATTAGAGATACAGGTGTGACAATCTGCATAATAGAGCACGTCATGAGTGTAATTAGAGAGATTACTGAGAGAGTTATTGTGCTAGACAGAGGAGCAATTATCGCTGAAGGTCCATATAGTGAGGTTTCACAGCAACACAACGTGATCACCGCTTATTTGGGGGAGGATGCCTGATGCTTGAAGTCAAGAACGTAAACGTCTCATACGGGAGAATTCAGGTTGTAACGGACTTCTCTTTTTCGGTTGGAGAAGAAGCCGTTGGACTTTTCGGCCCCAATGGAGCGGGAAAGACCACCCTGATAAACTCAATCATTGGTTTGGTTAAACCTACGAGCGGAGAAATACTGTTTGAAGGGGAATCTCTCATCCCGTACGAAACCCATACGATAATAAGAAAAGGTATATCTGTAGTGCCTCAGGACGGTGAGCTCTTTCCTATTATGAACGTTCTCGAGAACCTGAAGATTGGAGCTGCCTACATCAAGGAGGCGAGAGATAGAATTGAAGAGAGGCTTGATTTTGTATTCAAGATCTTTCCGATTCTTAAGGAACGCGCTTATCAGCTGGCGGGAACTATGAGCGGAGGTCAGCAGAGAATGCTTGCAGTGGGCCGTGCTCTGATGGCGGTTCCTAGACTTCTGATTCTAGATGAGCCTTCAGTGGGACTCCAACCTTCTCTGGTTTCAGAGCTCTTTGAGAAACTCTTAGCCATAAAATCTGAAGGAGTCTCTATGATTCTCTCTGAGCAAAACGTTAGGCAGGGTCTGAAAGTAATCGACCGGGGTTACGTCATAGAGAACGGAACTCTTGCAATCGAGAGTACTGCGGAAGACCTTATGCATAATGAATATGTCAAGCGCTCTTATCTTGGTTTGTAGGGTAGACTAAGAGGCTTCTTAGAAGTGATTTGAAATGCGAGAGAAGCAGTTGGCAGTGGTTCTGATGACCTACCTGGTCTTCATGACAATCGGTTTTGAGAGAAATGCTTTTGCGCTGGAAGTTGGTGAAAGTGCTTCGATTGTGTTCAAAGATGTTAATACGAAAGATAATGATCGAGAAACCAACTTGCTAGACGGGAGGGAGTTATTCATGAAGAGGCAGATTGCTAAGAAGTACGTTAAAGTTGTCGACAAGAAGATCTTCTATCTTGAAACCGTGGATTCTGAAGGAATTCCAGTGGTCTTTGTCCATGGAAACTTCGCCTCGAGCAAATGGTTCGAGCCTTCTCTAGAGATTCTTCCGCGGAGATTCAAAGGTTATGCAATTGACTTGCCGAATTTCGGAAGGTCGGATAGGCTTGAAGAAGTAAGTATTGAAGATTACGCGAACTATGTTATTGATTTCATACTTGAGATGAAAGTTGACCGAGTAGTATTAGTCGGTCACTCTTTAGGTGGAGCGGTTGCTCAGAGCGTGGTTGTGAAGAGACCCGATCTGATCGACCGGGTTGTTCTTGTCGATCCGGCTCCGCCTGACGGACTTACTACACCTGAAGAGGCCTATCCATATCTTGAGATGTATAAGGGCAACAGAGACCTCCTGAAGAAGGCTCTTGTTGGGGTTATGCCGACAAGAGCGGAGGACGAGTTTCTAGAGGCTCTGGTTGAAGAGGCGCTCCTGATGGACGGAAGGTGTTTTGTCGAAAATGCCAGGGCTCTTGACAGATACGATTTTACTCAAGAGCTAAAAGGGACCGAAGTTCCCTTTCTGATCATCGTGGGAAAGCTAGATCAGATAATCTCAGAAGAGATGGCGAGGAAATTTGAAAGAGTCATTAGGAATGTGCAAGTAAAGGTCCTTGAAGAGTATGGACACAGTATTATCGTTGAGAACACTGAGCTGTTTATGGACTTGTTCATTGATTTCGTTGGTAAATGAATCTCTTTCAAATGATTACGGGGCCTCTGGCCCCGTTTGTTTGGAGTGTAAGTTCATAATCGATATTCATTCGGTCTTTTCCTTGAGTAGTCTGTCTAGTCTATCGCTGGCCAATCTCTTAATTTCGTCGGCCCTAACGGTGTATTTCACATGTTCACCATCATAGACACTCTCCAAAAGCCTTCACTTCTTCAGTTTTTCGAGGTGGTTGCTTAGATCTCCGGCGGAGATCTTCAGTTTCTTTGCAAGCCTAACTGGACGATGTGGTTCTCTGCTCACTTCTCTCAAAATAGCAAGTCTCTCCTTGCTGGCAAGTGCGTCAGAAAAATCTATACACTCCAACGCTCGTCTTTTTCTCTGAATGGTACTTCTATTCTGTCATAGCCAAGAATGAAAAGATACCTGTCTTTATTGATCATCAAACTTGCCTGGTCGAGACCAACCAAGAAAAGGAGAGACACTTAGTTCTAGAGTAGTGACTGTTTCAAGAACATCAAAAAGACTGACGACATTTTGACTCTCAAGGTATGATGTTCCATCATCTTCAACATGTCTTTCGAGCAATCTCAGATATTTCCGGTTAGATTTCCTTACATCATTCCTGATCTTATTGAAAACATTTTCAGGAACCATTCAAATAGATATAAGAGATCCTCTTTTGTCTGAGACGGGTTTTCAAGCAGTTCAAGGAGATTTGCTTTCTGAACAGATGATAAAATCGCGCTCTCAGTTATGAAAAGTAGCATCTCCTTCTCGTCTACGGTTTCTCTATCAACTCTTCAAACTGAGAATCATCTCTTTCTTTTATGTCCGAACCGAATCAAGTCCTGAGGAAACGTCCGAGTGCTCTTCTCAGAATTCTGCTTTGCAAAGCATCAATGAACCCATACAAAGAAACTATAATCACTCTTAATCATGAAAGAAAGACAATAGCCAGCATATTCAGAGTCATCGTTAAAGAAGGTTATAAAGATTCATACAGGAATTTGAACGCATTCTTGGCTGAATACAACGAAGGTTTGGGAAGAAGGTAAAGAAAGATGTTTCTGCGGAATGGCATTCATGGATCCTTCTCAACTAATCTGACAACCTTTGGCTGATCATCCAAGTGAATTATTGAGGCAGTTACCGATAGAGAAATAAGCACTGGAATGAGAATGCTCAGCCGATTGTTTTTGATTATTTATCCTTAATCAAACATGGTTCTTTTCTCTGTCTTCATCCTTTCCCTCTGTTAGAATTGTCATGCAATAAGGTTGAATTGTTCTCAAGCAGTGAAATAAGAACTATCAGAGGATACCAACAGTGAAAAACTCTTTCATTTTTTTGCGGCAATAAATAAATTAGGAAAAGACAAGTTAAGAGTGATATTCCTTAACAACCGCCTCTAAATGCTCCTGTTGAGATTTATTCTAATCTGTATTAGGTAGTAAGCTAGAGTAGAAAGGGGGATTTCGCCTTGGTGGGAAAGAAGCTGGATTCAGAAAACATTGGAAGATCTAATAGAAAGCTGATTCTTCATTTGTTGAGGAAGAGTCCTGTCACAACTAGACGAGACCTTGCAATTGCATCGGGTCTGAACCCCAGTACCATAACAAAAATAATAAAGGACTTTTTGTCTGTTGGGCTCTGTGAAGAAGTAAGAGCGGAGGAGACCGGTCGTATTGGAAGAAAGGCCATCGTTCTTCGCCTCAACAGAAAGGCCTTCATGTCTATTGTAATAGATATTGGCGTCGAAGAGACTACAGTAGGTAAAGGATTCTTCGATGGGTCTGTTTCGGTCATGAGCAAATTCAGAACACCTCCCGATTTCTCTGAGTTCATGAAAATTCTTGCCGAGAAGGTTTCGGTAATTTCCAAAAATATCCCTAAGTATAGATTTCTCGGTTACTCCGTATCAGTCCCTGGAATTGTCGATGTTGAGAACTCAAGAATAGTATACGTTCCTCATCTGAACTGGAAAGATCTTGTGCTCAAAGAAAGGCTATCCAGACGCTACCCTGTATTTCTTGACAATGAAGCAAATCTCTCTTTGATTGCCGAGAAGTGGAATAACCCCGCTCTTGCAAATGCAGGAGATATCGTTTTTGTATATGTGTCAGAGGGAATCGGGTGCGGGATAATGTTCGACGGGCAGATTTATAGAGGCCGGGACTACTCTGCAGGCGAATTGGGGCACATGACGGTTCAGACAGATGGGAAGCAATGTTATTGTGGAAACTTTGGTTGCTGGGAGACTATAGCTTCTACCGAAGCAATAGTTGGTCGGGCAGAAGAGATGGGATTTGCTCTGAGAGGAAGTAGTAACAACGAGAAGTATCTAGGTGTGTTGAGTTCGTCAGATCCAGAATATAAGTACCTTCTTGAGGAGGTTGAAAGAAGCCTGGGTGTAGGGATAATCAACATAGTTAATTCACTCGATCCCGAAGTTGTCGTTTTGGGCGGCGTCGCGTCAATGCTTCCCGAAAGATCTTTGCGCAACCTTGTTGATCTGGTCAATTCAAGGGTTCTATACGCCACCGGACAGAACATAAGAGTCATAAGAAGCGTACTTCACGAAAAGGGAAGAGCAAGTTCCAAGATGATTGGGGCGGCTCTTCACATAATTGATAAGAAGACCATCGATTTTGTTTAAAGGAGTACGACTATGAGCATTTTCTTAGGAATAGACATAGGAACAAACTCTGTGAAGGGAATAGCGGTCGACGAAAATGGGAGGATTATCGCTTCTTCCACGGAGGAGATCTCAATGGAGACGCCGAGGCCGGGCTGGGCTCAACAAAACCCCGAGATCTGGTGGAATGCAGCCGAAGTCGTCTTAAAGGATTTAGTTCAAAGAAACAGAGTTATTCCCGATGCGATATCAATCAGCGGACAGATGCATTCATTTGTCGCATTAGATGAAGATGGAGACGTTGTGTATCCGGCGATTCTCTGGTGTGATCAGAGAACTGAAAGACAGTGTGAAACAATTACCGAGTTGTATGGCGGGGAGAAAAAGATCGTTGAGAGATTTGGAAATCCTGTGTTGACAGGGTTCACGCTTCCCAAGATCCTCTGGCTTGCAGAAAACGAGCCCGATAAGTTCAGGAAGATACGTAAGTGGATGTTGCCAAAGGACTACATAGTCTTCAAACTCACAGAAAGATCTGTGACTGATTTCTCAGATGCATCCGGTACTTCTATGCTCGATCTTGATGGCAGTTTCGACAGAAGTATTATGGAGATCGTAGGTATTGAGGAGTCAGCAAGTCCGGAGTTGATCGAATCGGCCAAAATAGCGGGAACGGTAACAAGCGCTTCGCTTCCTGAGCTGAGAAACGTTCCTGTTGTAGTAGGTGGTGCCGACAACGCGGCATCGGCTTACGGATGCGGTGTCGAGAATCCGGGCGACGCAATGGTCAGTATCGGTACCTCTGGAACTGTTGTTGCACTGACTAGGAAGGGAAGACCCGACCCCAAAGGTGCGGTTCATCTCTTCCGGCATGTTACCGGCAATGACTTCTATCATATGGCCGTGATCTTGTCCGCGACAAACTCCTTAAACTGGTTCAAAGAGAGGTTTGGTGCGGGTCTCTCTTTCGATGCTTTGGAGAATCTAGTAAAAAATGCGCCGGCGGGTTCGAACGGAGTTGTGTTTCTTCCATACCTGAACGGCGATCGGACTCCTCATCGTGATCCGAATGCTAGAGGTACCATATTCGGCTTGTCATCCTTCCACAGCAAGGGGGATGTTTTCAGAAGCATCTACGAGGGTGTGGTTTATGCCTTGAGAGAAGGGGCTGAGCTGATTGAGGGCCTAGGATCAGACATGAATGATGTGAGAATCGTCGGGGGAGGTTCGAGAAGCGATACTTGGTGCCAGATAGTAGCAGATAACCTTGGGAAGACGATTTGGCTTCCCGAAGTCGATGAAGGTCCCGCGTACGGATCTGCTCGCCTTGCTTCTAAGGCATTGGGTCTGGATTCTTCATCGTGGATAAAGATGAAGAGAGAATACAGACCAAACGAAAACGCGAAGAGTGCATACGACAGGGTATTCAGGATATACAAGGATCTATATATTAGCATGAAAGAACGTTTCGGAGAGATTAGCCGCTTGCAGCAGGATATTGTCAACTGAAAGGAGGGACTGCAATGAGCATTTTCGACAAGATAGAGAGAATTCAGTACAAAGGGCCGGATAATCGCGACCCGCTTGCGTTCAGTTTCTACAACCCTGAAGAGACAATCATGGGGACCACTATGAAAGAGTATCTGAGATTTGCTGTGGCTTTCTGGCATACCTTCAAGGGTGATGGACTAGACATGTTCGGTCAGCCGACAGCGAGAAGAAGCTGGGACAGCGTTAAGGATCCTATGACTCTGGCAAAGCTTAAGGTCGATGCAGCGTTTGAGTTCTGCGAAAAGCTAAGCATTGACTACTTCTGTTTTCATGATCGAGATATTGCCCCTGAGGGAAATACTCTGCGGCAGACAAACAACAATCTCGATGAGATAGTGAGACATATTTCCGATCATCTAAAAACAAGCAACGTCGGAATACTTTGGGGAACGGCAAACTTGTTTGCGCACCCGAGATTCATGCATGGGGCTGCCACATCTTGCGATGCGGATGTCTATGCCTATGCTGCTGCTCAGGTGAAGAAAGCGATTGAAGTTACAAAAGAGCTGGGCGGTAAAAACTACGTATTCTGGGGAGGAAGAGAAGGGTATGAAACTCTTCTTAACACCAATATGAGTCTAGAGATAGAAAATCTTGCCAGATTCTTCCACATGGCTGTAGATTATGCGAAGGAAATTGGTTTCGAAGGCCAATTCCTGATAGAACCGAAACCCATGGAACCTACGAAGCACCAGTACGATTTCGATGTGGCAAATGCATTGTCTTTCCTGAGAAAGTACGGTCTTGAAGAGCACTTCAAGTTCAATGTTGAGGCCAATCACGCAACCCTTGCCGGACATGACTTTCAGCATGAACTGAGATTTGCCAGGATCAATGGTCTTCTTGGAAGTGTTGATGCAAACCAGGGAGACTTGCTTCTAGGATGGGATACGGACCAGTTTCCGACAGATGTCTACTCCACAACACTAGGAATGTACGAGATAATCAAGAACGGGGGTCTCAATCCCGGTGGTTTGAACTTCGATGCTAAAGTGAGAAGGGGTTCTTATGAAGAGAAAGATCTCTTTTCAAGCCATATAGCTGGTATGGATACATTCGCTCTGGGACTGAAGGCCGCCGCCAAACTCTTGCAGGAGGGCACG
This sequence comes from Mesotoga sp. UBA5557, assembly GCF_002425715.1. Classification (NCBI taxonomy): domain Bacteria; kingdom Thermotogati; phylum Thermotogota; class Thermotogae; order Kosmotogales; family Kosmotogaceae; genus Mesotoga; species Mesotoga sp. UBA5557. The sequence continues at coordinate 39,511 of NZ_DIMV01000055.1, read as the reverse complement.
CTGGAAGACCTCTTGAAAGAAAGATACAGAAGCTTCGATTCAGGAATAGGAAAGGAGATTGAAGAAGGTAGAGCCAGCTTCAAGTCGCTTGAAGAATACATCATAGATAAAGAGAGTCCCCTTCCGGAGCCTTCTAGACAGGAGTATCTCGAAAGATTAGTCAACTGGTCGATCGTTTCTGCAGGTAGATAATTGGAGAACTCCTGAGCAATCTTGGAGAGCAGCTGCTTGAGACTGCTCTCCTTTCGGAATGTAGAGGAACCCGCTGAGTTTCTAGAGATGTCAGTGCGCGTTGCTATAGATCCGAATTTCGGTTCTATAAAAGGTTCACGCGTGAGAATGATTCGCGGGCGTTGACGTGAATCAGCCGGCGCAAGCAAGCATACACAAAGTACTTTTAAATGCCCACAGATTCTGTCAAAGAGGAAAACCGCAACAGCCACATCTTTAGTGTTTCGATTAGTTCAGCTCTTCTTAGGTTGTAACTCATATCTTCGTCTTTCCGTAATCTCGGCAGATGTGGATCTTCCAACCATTCCAGATCGACGTTGATACAGGCAGTTTAGCAAGCGAAATGCCAACAAAGCTCTCACGAGAAAGTACAGAACAAGCGCCTTGCTTAGGAAGTATAACTGCCTCTTTGTGATAGTTTTGTCATCACACACTCGCGATAACTCCATGCAGAATTTACTTGTGAAGGATTGATTTGCGCTGCTAGAGGTGAGAAGATTTCTCCAGCGTGTCTGGAGGAGGAACGTCATTGATAATCGATCTGTCGTTCAAAGACTTATATGGAAAGGCACTCGAAGTACAGGAGCTGTTTGATTCAGTTGAAGAGCTAACAAATCAAATCCGGATCGAAACCGGCTTAAGATGCCCCCCCTCCTGCAGAGAATGCTGTAGAACTCGCGGCGATGCTATTCAGGTAACAATCACCGAATTTCTTCCGCTTTCTTTGAAACTCTGGAATGAGGGTAGAGCCGAGCTGTTTCTTTCGACATTGGAGACCGTTTTGGACGACGATAGTTGTATTCTTTTTGAGAGCTCACCAGAATTGAGCAAGGAAGGCGGATGCACAGAATACAGATACAGGCCACTGCTATGCAGGATGTTTGGTTTTTCAGGTGTAATGGACAAGTTCGGTAAGGTAGTTCCGGCGATATGCAGGCTTTTGAAGACAAACTGTCCAGAATGTGTCAGCAAGCTACTTGAAAGGATTTCTGAAGGGTCGCGAATTCCAGTATTTTCCGAGTTCTCCAGTCGTATTCAGGGAGTTGATCCTTATATGGGAACAAGGACTTATTCAATTAACGTGGCTCTGAGAAGAGCGCTTGAGTATGTGGGCATGAGAGTTGACTACACGACAAAAGGTTTCGACAGAACGGCGTAAGTTCGTATTAGGGTCCCGATTTGAGTATCATAAACCAAGCTCTGGTAGTAGAATTCTTCTAAGAAGTCTTTGCGTTTGAGACTCAAAGAAAGAGGAGGCGCACGTATGAAAAGACTGTTCATTATTTTTGTGATGATTCTTGTTGCTGCTACCCTTTCTGCACAGCTCGGATTGAGGACTCTTACTCCCGAGCCTACAGAAACCATCGAAGCTACTGATTTGGAGGCGGTTCCTCCCGCTCCGGAAGGGTTGCCTGCTCTTACTCTAAGAACTGTAGATTCACTACTGGTAACCTTCAGAGAAGGGTGGAAAGGCCCGGATGATCCTGCGTGGAAGACCGAGACAATTGGCACTTCGAAAATAATGATACCCGATAGTTACTCGATCTTCCAGGAGAAGATGGGTTTGAACTACGACGCTCAAATCTTCGATGAAGACAACGCTTTGTTCGGTAGGCTCTTCTTCTATCAGCTTGAGTCTTATGAGCGTGAAGAGTTGGTTGAGGCGGTGGTCGCTTCTCTTTATGGCGAGAGCGCTTCGACTGACAGGGCATATGAAGAGACAGTAGAACTTGAGAGCGGGCTCGTTGCTTATCTTGCATCATTAAAGGTGAAACCGGAAGCAGAGTATCCATTCATTGCCGTGTACTATCCATCTGAGGAACTGGATGTGACGGAACCGGGACCGGTAACGATGTTCGTTTTCGAGCTCGCGAATTACCAAGGTTCAGAACTCGAAATGGCGAAGGAAATCATTTCCAAAATCGTTGGAAGCTTTATCGATGTGGAAGAAGAATTGGAAGAAGAAGTAGTTGTTCCTGAATTGGAAAAGAGTGAACATACAGATCTTTTCGTCAAAATGATCGACTCACTTCTCAAAGAAGATGATATTGATATCAATATTGATGACTGGCTAGAGGTTGAAGGCGACTATTTCGGATTCTTGATGCCGCCAGAATTCTCAGTGCAGTTTTACCTTTCCGACTATTTTGAGGTGGCCGATTTAGGATTGCGTGGAACTATTGTCGGCAAGCTTTTTGTCGGTGAGACAGACGAACCTACAAGTACTGAAGGCGTACTTAATGAGCTCGTTTATGAGTATCTTGGTGGATTTGGTAATTTCGAGGTAGTTGATAGCTATTCTGGAAATATCGGTCGGGAGTCAACGGTAAACGTTTTCGCTCTGGACTTCTCTGGACAACTCTGCTGGATAGCACTGTTCTCCGAATCTGTTGATGCCGAAGTGTTCGGTCCAGGAGAGTACTTTGCTTTGGTTGGACTGGCCGATTCGCAGGATGCAGAAAACTGGGCTAAATGGTACACCGGAATTCTCGCAACGCTAGACTTCTAGTTCGTTTGCAAATGACGATTCGACAGGCGCACCTGAGAAGGGGCGCCTGTCTTTTTGGTTTACTTTCAAGGGAAGTTAGTCAGTTACTGGTCAGTTTTCTCGGCAGTTTCTTTCTCTTCGGTGTCGAAAAGCCACTGTAGGAATTGTAAAAAACCGCTTCCGGCAGACTTTATAGCGCTCTTAAGAGCATCCGCAGCTGTACTTGCTTCTTTTCCGTAAACTGTAATTCCAGAAGAGTTCTTAGTGTGATCCTCAAAGGATGCTAGGTTCTCTTTCAGATAGTTAGTGAGAGACCTCTCTTCCTGAAGCTCTCTCCTAAGCTGTTCGTTCTCCTCTTGAAGGGTGTGAACTCTTTCTCGAAGTTCGGATACTTCTTCGGAGAGAGAACTTTTGGAGTCCGCTTTTCCTGTAGCCCTGTGCGCGGCTTCAACAACTGTCAGACCTTGCGAAGTGAAACCGGGCATCTTCTTGACGACTTCAACCACTTCCTCATTGACTTCATCAATCAGTCCTTCTTCAATGAGGACCTTAACGTAGTTCCTCACCGTTTCGTATTTTATTCCACTTGCTTCAGAGAGTTCTTTGAAATTCACCTTAGGTCCCCCCAACAGAAGCGTCTTTGTTTTCATACTCAGTATATCAGAATTGGGAAGATAGAGCGGAGTGTTGTTGAGTTTGAGCGTTTGACGATATCCTTTTGCCAGTAATTTGATATGATTAGCATAGGTCAAAGAGCAAAGCGAGGAGAGAAGCATGAAAAAAGCATTACTGATTTTCATTTCAACCTTTGTCGTACTTACTGCACTATCAGCAGTCTTCATGGAAGAGGAATTGACTGCAGAACAATTCGGTTTCGTTGGAGATCTGAAGAGTGTCAGAGTCGAAATCGCCAGGTTAGGTGCCCAGTTACTGGTTTCGGAACCCGAGACGCTTTCTTTTAGCGAGTCGGGTTTGCTGATCGCCAGTGAAAGAAGTAGTATGAAGATCATCTACGTTTATGACGAGTTTGACAGGCTCGTCAGGAAGGAATTCATAGACGATGAAGGTGAGGTCTTCCAGACGGTTGAAGTAATCTATGACGATGAATTCTATGAAGCCATTGCCTTTGACGGCACTGGGAATGAACTTGAGAGAACTCGTTACTGGTTGGATTTGGTCGAAAGAACGCTTTCCTTTTCCATATCAACGGAAACAGGGTCTTCAACTAACACTCTCTACTTCGACGACAGCGGAAGAAAGACAAAGAGTTATTCCATTGTTAGAGAGAGCGTTGAAGACCTTGGAACGGATGTGAATATAGTCGTTGAGAGTAGATTCACTTATGATCTGAACGGATTCCTCAAGAGCGAGACTACCATAGTAAGAATCAGAAAAGAAGGCATGGAACACTCCACTGAATACCGAACGAGGGTTGACATACTTCTGAGAGACGAAAACGGCAACCCCACCCGTGAGCTTAGAAGAACGGAATTTCAAGATGGCTCCAATCCTCCTGAGGAGTTCATTTACTCAAGAGAGTTCATATACTATTGATTCGGATGATGTGTAACATATGTTACCGATACAGCCCCCTCAGCGGATGTAAGATAGTTATGATAGCGAAGGAGGGATTCACTTGTTCTGTTTTCAGTGTTCAGAAACGATGAAGGGAACAGGGTGCACCGTCAAAGGTGTTTGTGGAAAAGAGCCGGAAGTGGCAAATCTTCAAGATCTTCTCATCTGGATTCTAAAAGGAACTTCGTTTTGGGGAGTGAAAGCGAGAGAAGTCGGGATAAACGATTCCGACACAGGCCTCCACATCGCTGAAGGACTGTTCACAACAATAACAAATGTCGACTTCGATCCTGTGAGTCTTGGTAAGAAGATCGATAAGGCTCTGGCCGCAAGAGACAGGATCGAAATGATGTTCAGAGAATCATTCAAGAGAGTACATGGTAAGGAGTTTGACGGAGAAGTTCCAGAAGCCTGCACCTGGAGAGTCTCCGGTGGGCTTGATGTTTACGAAATGAAAGGTGCCGAAGTTGGCGTTATGGATACAAGAAATGAAGACATCCGATCACTCAGGGAGCTTCTTACTTACGGACTTAAGGGAATCGCCGCTTACACTGATCACGCGTACATTTTGAAACACTCGGAAAGTTCGATCCTTGATTTTCTTCAGGAAGGAATGGCGGCCTGTCTCGACGATTCGCTAAGTGTCGACGACTATGTGTCCCTTGTTTTAAGAGCAGGAGAGTATGCGGTGAAGGCTATGGCCTTGCTGGATGAAGCGAATACGACAAGCTACGGAAATCCCGAAATAACTTCCGTATATACGGGAACAGTTGAGGGACCTGGAATTCTGGTGAGCGGACATGATCTCCTGGATCTCGAAGAACTCCTGAAGCAGACCGAAGGAAAGGGAATAAACATCTACACTCATGGCGAAATGCTCCCTGCAAATGCCTATCCGAACCTTAAGAAGTTCAATCACCTAAAGGGGAATTTCGGTACATCCTGGTACAATCAGCAGAAGGAATTTGAAGAGTTTGGAGGTCCTATTCTAATGACCACGAACTGCATTCAGAAACCGAGGGACTCTTACAAGGAGAGAATATTCACAACGGGCCTTGTCGGTTGGCCGGGCGTTGCACATATCCCTAACAGGATGGATGGTAAGCAGAAGGACTTTTCGCAGATCATAGAAGAGGCTCTCAAAATCGGTGATATAGGTGCCAGACCAGGTAAGACTATTGTTGTGGGTCTTGCTCATGATCAGCTTTCCAAAGTGTCGGATAAGATAATCGACGCGGTCGAGTCGGGGGCGATAAAGAAATTCGTGGTAATGGGTGGCTGTGACGGTCACTCGAAAGAACGCGAGTATTATACTGAACTCGCCGAGAAACTGCCTGACAATATGGTTATCCTGACTGCAGGTTGTGCAAAGTACAGATATAATATGCTTGATCTTGGCGATATCGGTGGTATACCGAGAGTTGTAGATGCGGGCCAGTGTAATGACTCGTACTCACTAGTGGTGACGGCTCTCAAGCTCAAAGATGCCTTTGGACTTGATGACATAAACGATCTGCCGATAGAGTACGATATCGCGTGGTATGAGCAGAAGGCGGTTGCCGTTCTTCTCGCACTTCTCTACATGGGAGTGAAGGGAATACGTCTTGGACCGATTCTTCCCGCATTCGTATCACCTAACGTTCTCAAGGTTCTTGTGGATAACTTCGATATAAAACCAATTACGACGGCGGAAGAGGATCTCAAAGCTATTGTTGGTTAGTCTGTGGCAAGATAAAGAAGAACCATCCATAACAAGCCTTGAGTAAGATTAGGCTCAATATCTCCCAAGCCGGGCGCCGCTAAGTGCCTGGCTTTGTCGGACCCAACGAAGTGTGGGACGGAACCGATCACCTTGGTAACTTGGGTCTCCCCCCCCCCGAGCCACTCTCGTCCTATGGAAACATGATGTCAATTAAGGGAGTATGTTTATTACTCCCAGAACAAGCGCTGCAAGCGACGAGATAACAGCTACCGTCAACCAGATATTATTCGTCCTTTTCAGTGATGCGATCTCGCGCGCTGTTTCTTCTCCAACTCGCTTAACTGCCTCTTCAGTTATTTCAGTGATCTCATCCCTGGTAACAATTACCGCCGTCAGTTCCGATGACAGACTCCTGAGTTCCTGCGCGGTTGCGGCTAGCTCTTCCTTCGTTTTGGATAGATCATTCTGGAGCCGTTGAATTGCCTTCAGATTACTATCTATTGCAGCAACCGAGCCATCAAAATTCCCCTTCATACTGTCGAGATCTACGGATACAACTCCCAGAGATTCTTCGAGAAGTTCTATCGAACGATCAAGGTCAACCAAAAGGGTTCTTACGTCCGAGAGCTCAGAGTTTAGTTCTCCAATACTCCCGGTCAACTCATCGTATGCTTCTCCAAAAACCTCTACAGATACTCCTGCGGGCGGAATCGATTCTCCGAGACTTATCAAATCTGAGTTGAATCTCACGAATCCCCTAGACAAACTGTCGACTATTCCGCGGAGTTCAAGTATCTCGGTTTCGAGTTCAGCGAAGTTTATTGCTCCGGTTCCAAATACACCGATTTCGAGATCTTCAATCTTTTCCTCAAGAACCTCCAAAGTACCTTCGATTGAAGAACGATGTTCCTCGAGAGTATCAATTCTATTAGAGAGAGTTTTGGCAGTTGATTCTGAAGCGGTTAGTCTAGCTCTTATCTCTTCTAGAGCAGCTAGCGACAGTTCAGTAGCCGATACTCTCTCTTCGATGTACAAGAGAGTCTCAGATAATGAACTAACTCTTTCCATCTGAGCTAGAGAAATCTCTGAAACGTATTTTGACAATCCATCGAGTTCCAAAGCCACTTCATTCAGAAGCTCACTATTATTCAGGATGGCTTCGGTGTTGGACTCAAACATTGTTTCAACAACCTCAAATCGATTATCCAGAACATCCAACTCCATTACTAGTCTTTCGTGGATTGATTCTATTTCGCCCGAGTGTTTTTCAACAGAGTTTTCCAGCTCTTCAAATCCATATTTCATTGCTGACAAGACTTCGGAGATCTCATCAATTTTCTCGTTTATGGATAGAATAACTGCAGAGTCCGTCTGTTCTGCTGCAGAGGCTCTCACATCCTCAATCGAGTCCTGAAGGCTATTCACTCTGTCGTTAAGATGGCTTTGTGATGCTGCAAGCGTTTCTATTCTAGAAATCTCGTCACTCCATTCTACAAGTGATAAATAGAGTCGTTCGAGCGAATCACTGAGTTCTTCGAACTCAATTCTAAGCACAGGATTATCGACAACCGCATCTTCGAGAGAAACAAGCCTGTTTTCTATCGATACTGCGAATTCTTCAATGTCGAAAGCTCCCCTGTCAACCGCTGCTTTGTATTCTGCCAGCGCGACTTGAGTATCCAGAAATAATGTGTTTAGCCTCCTGAACTGTAGGTTCAGTCCTTCGACGTTGTCCTGAAGGAAGTTGAGTCTGTCGTTAAGATCGGCCATGCCTTCAACTATTGAATCGTAATCATATGTCTCCTGGACGTCAACTACCGGCGTTGTTTCATCAAGGGTTACGGGTGCCATCTCGACTATCTTTCCAGGTTCTGTGGTCTTCACTCTCCACGGGAGAAGAATCTGTTGTATTCTTATGTCCATAAAGTAGTCCTTAACTTCTGATTTTGAAGTCAATACCAGAACTCCACCAGATGGAAGGGAAAAGGGTAACTGCAAGGGCACGGAGAGATCTTCAACTTTGTAGATTTGATAAGGGACTCTCTCTTCGCTTTCGCTGTCAATTATCGCAACGTTGTTCACTTCTAAGTCCATCACTCTCGTAGATCTGATGATTAGTATGCCCAGCAGATTCTGATCGCCGATAACCTTTGATTCGGAGTCGGTAGCAGCATAAGCAGGAACGAATCTCGCATCAAAGCCAGCTCCAGAGAATGAAACGAAGTCATCACTCCTTGACAAGAGACTGTTGAACAACTCATCATATTCTTGGGCCAGGGTAACTACCGAGATCAAGACAATTAGAAAGATAAGAACTTTTTTCATAAGCATACCTCCTGCCAGACGGCCGCTTGGCCAGCGAATTCCTTCAAACAGACTGTACTTCCATTTGCTTCGGGACCCAATGTGTTTCACTTCCCTATAATGTTAAGTATAACAACGTGAGCCATATAATTCAGCACTCTACTAATCGAAACTTCCAAACACAGTCTATCGGAGACAAACACCCTAAGAAACAGCTAATTTTCGAGCATATTTTGGTTTGAAGTACTGATATTTTTTCACACGTCACCACTGTCTGCATTTTACCATTGCCACCAAATGATTAACCAAGCCTCTTTCACCTGTGATATACTGTCAGTGAGATTTTCAGCGGAGTGTGTCGCTCTTGAATAAACAACCAGCAGAATTTGCACTAAGCGGCGAACGTATCGTCTGGATTGATGTTGCCAGGGGTTTTCTTATGGCACTGGTGATTATGTATCACACTCTCCCCCCTCAGATAGTTGCTAATCTAATAAACCCGGCGGCCTGCACCTTCTTCTTTCTTTCCGGTCTTTTCTCTAAGGAACTGCCAATTAGGAAGGGCGTAAAGAAGAGGCTTAAGCAGCTAATGGTGCCTTACTACACAATGGCCGGGTTCAACATACTAATCTGGCTGATCGTCAAACTGCTGGTGACGCGAGAAGAACTAAATTTCTCCATTGGCTCAGTTTTGGTGAATGTTCTGACCGTTCGTACTGCCGTGGGGATAATTCCACTGAACATCATTCCATTATGGTTTGTTCCTGCCGTTTTCGTCACGGAGATCTACTATTCAGTTCTGAAGAAGCTGAATATTCTACCGATTGGAATTGTTCTAGGTTTCGTGTCGATGTTCTTCTTCTACGGGGCTCTGCCCTTCAAAATTGATGTTGCGCTTGCCGTGCTTCCATATTTTGCCGTTGGTAAAGTGGTGAAGTCATTGGGACTTTCTTCAAAAAGAATCCCTGTTCTCCTTACGGTAACTGCATGTGCATTATTCGTTTCAACAGCTGCTTTTTCTAACGAAGTCTATCTGATGGAAGACTACTTCGGCTCGTCACCTCTTCTATACGTAATTGCTGCACTGGTTGGGATAATAGCTGTATGCGGTCTAGCTCAGATTCTTGAGAAGGTCAAGCTTGCGAGGTCTATCCTCTCTCTCTTTGGCAAACATACTCTTTTCATACTAGGTTATCACATAGCCGCAGGTTTTCTCGTCTATCCCATATTCGATGTGTTCGGGGATCCGATTGAGATCATGCAAAGGTTTTGGTATATATACTGGTTTATGAACATGGCTGTGATCTATCTGATGATCAGATTAATCCCCAAACCGGCTATGATGATTATGTCAGGCACCTTCCTGGTGAAACGCAGGAGTCTTTCCACAGAATTAGTTTAGTGAGAATGATGAGATGAATTGCTTCAGAGTATGCGAAGAGTCAGTTTCGACTTGCAGTTTTCGAGACTTATTTGATAACACACAGCGGGCCGCTGTGCACATCAGATTCCGTTGTAGAAGACGGGAAAGTTCATGTTTTTTAAGGGCTATTTCCTTTAGTTTGTTCAGTCTGGATGATAACAGATGATCGCTGGGAATGCTTTATAAATAAAAGAGATTCTCCACCAAACGGAATCCACTCGTAGCGAATGACATTCCGGTGACTTTTGTTCTGTTATTCCTGGCCAATAACTAGACAATTGGAGGTCGATCTTTCAGAGAATCTGAGAGTGCTGTCAAAGAGAGTCCTGTTTAGAAAAGGTGATTCTAGCTCTTATACTATTTGTTGATCCAACCGTAAAACTTTACTCTGCATATCGCCCTCTGTCCGGTGACTATCAAAAAATGGTATCATCCTATTTGAAGGCGTGTTTCGGGAGGGATTCCTATGACTGCGTTACTGATCATTATTGCTGTTTTGTTAGGCTATGTTGCTTATAGGCTTATCCTGAGAGAGGGGGGTATATTCCTTGGACCTTATGAGTTTAAGTTCAGGAAAGACCCTGGTCCCGACGAGTTTCTACAACGTTTGAAAGAGCTTCAGCAGGGGAAACAGGATTTCGAGAGTAGGTTGGTGTTGAGTGCAGCCACCAGTAAGTTTCCTAATAACATTGAGTTTTTCAGGCTTGCAATGGACAAAGTCTTCACAGATCTCAAGACGGCCCAGACAGAGAAAGAAGTAGAAGAAATATTCACGCGTGGGGAAAGCCTCATAAAGGAATTTGGAGCGGCTTCCGGCACAGACTCCATATCGCTTCTAACCGAGTATTCGAAGCGACTGGTACAGGCACAGGAAGAGTTTTACTCTTTAAGAAAGGAAAGAGATCTTGAGATCGAGAGAAGACAGCGGGAGAGAAATGAAGAGATTTTGAAAGAGCTCGAGAACATTCTGGAAGGTATCAGAGCGTCAAATGATGAGATGGCCATAAGGGATGCTATGAACAATGCCGCAAGACTTGAAACGGGTATGGACCTCTCGCTGGTCGATGAAAGCCAGAATGAAAGATACAGAGATGTGAAAAACGGCTTCTACAAAATGGCTGAAGAAAAGGTTGAGTCTCTGAGAAGTGCAAGGTACTCCAGATACAACAGAAAAGCGATAGAGAGGTTGAAGAAGCTCCTTGATGAGTTCACTGAGAATGAGAAGGAACTTTCCAGAAGCGGGAGTTCACTCCCTGTAACCTTGAAAGAATACATTGGAACACTGAACACCTCTTATTTCGATGGTCCAACTATGCAGTACTTCAATTACGTCTACGGTTATATTTTCTCGTTGATAGATGAAGATCTGAAGTTTGAAGTAACTAGAATCATGGCCGAGACGGAAAAGGATACTCTTGATATATGAGCGGTGAGAAGAGGATTCGGCTCAAGAGTACTGGAATCCAGCCTCGCTTCGATTTCCAGATGGAAAGGAAAGGTCAGATCCCCGAAAAAGACGATCTTAAAGGCGCGCTCGAGATTTTCGACAACTCTCTTCCTGTTAAGAGAGCAAACGAATATTCAGTTGAGAGCTTGGTCTCGCTGTCAAGTATAAGAAAGATATATGAAAACCTGGAAAAGAAGCTCGAGATGCAGAAGAGAAGTTTGGAGCCTCACAGTGTAGTTATGAAAGAGGAAGAAGTGACTCTCGTTGAGATAATTCTTAAAGAGACTCCGCTGAAGCAATGGTACACGACCGGAAAGACACTTGGAAGTCTGGCTTCGATTGGCGCAAAAGTCGCTCTTCAACTCCTAAAAAACAAGAAGGACGAAAGGATTTTCAATAGGCTCCGCCTGCTTGAAATAGAGGTGATTCATCGAAAACTGGAAGAGAACACCTAACCTTCATTGACTTCTATAAAGCCTTCAAGAGCTCTACCAATCTTAAGACGACAGCCTCCTTGTTGAGAGAGAAATACATCATTTGATTCATCTTCTCCACGCTGACCATACCTGCTTCACGTAAGATGTCGATGTGCTCTCCAATCTCGAAATTAGAAAGATCTGACGCTCTTGCGAGCTCATGTCCGGAAGATTGGCCCATCGATAGATGCCTAATTATGGCGAGTCTTTTCTCATGAGCAAGAGCATCAAAAGTATCGTCAGACGTTTCCAGCTGATTCTTGGGAGTGGTCATTACCTCTCTGAAGCGGAATCCCACAGTATACATATCTTCCTTTACAAAAGGTATTGCTGCGTTTGAGACCAGGAATTCGGAGAAGTAGCTGGGACAAATCACAGTTTTTTCGAGTTCTTCATAACTCGTATAGTCGATGTTCTTTATGAGTGTCTTCAGAAACTTAATGCCGGAAGCTTCAATCTCTTTCTTCAGATCAGTTACTACTTTTGGAAGCGTCCTTTCGAGCTTTGGTTCTATCACAGAAAATGAGTTTTCGTAAAACCACTCATACAAGTAAATGAAGTCCTCTTTGGCCTTCTCCGGACCAGAAAGCATCTCGAAGAGAACGGCTTTTCTTTCCGGAGAGAATGACATGTCTTTCGAGACAAAGAGAAGCATTTCATTGTCGTTTTCAATTATTCCTTCGAAGGTGTTAATATCTACCGCGCCTTTTCTCGGACCGTAACCGGAATAAATGAAATGAGCAAAACCCTTTCGGGCATTTCTCTTAAGTGTTCAATTAGCTGTCTTGCATTTTTGAGGCTGCTGTGCGTAATATCCGGAAGAAAGCACATTCCAAAAAAAAGTCTCCCAAGCAAAGAACTCCTTTAGCTACTCAAGTATGTCCGGAGTGAAAATACTCTTTGTTTCGGAAACCCAGTTTTGAATATCCCTATTTGGTTCAAACTTGCCCTTATAGAGTGAAGACTCAAACAACTCATGAAATCTCTCGTTGTTATTCAATCTGAACAAACCATGGAGAAGATCGCAGGCTGTGCTGGAGCAAACTTCCACTTTGTCAATCCAGTTCAAAACTTACCACCCCCCAAGACTCACACTAACGCGAATTGTCTATCACTATAAAGCGAAGAACAACATGAATCTCATTGATAAATGGATGTCTCTTTCTGTCCAAGCACTTGCAACACGATTCTATCAGAATGAACTACAGTATGAGCAGACTGACCGCCATGACCGCCATTCCGGCTATTAATCCCGATATGGAGAGATGGTGTTCTCCATACTTCTCTGCCGAAGGAAGGAGTTCATCTAGAGATATGTAAACCATTATCCCTGCAACTCCGGCAAAGACAATCCCGAATGCAATGTCGGTGAAAAGGATATTTATCAGCGTAAATCCTATCAAAGCGCCAGCCGGTTCTGCCAGACCCGAAAGAAATGAATACATGAAAGCCTTCTTCCTGCTTCCCGTTGCGTGATATATCGGAACAGCCACAGCGATCCCTTCTGGGACATTGTGGATTGCTATCGCAACCGCAATAGGTACCCCAAGCGACGGATCCTTCATGGCAGCAAGGAATGTTGCGAGCCCTTCAGGAAAGTTGTGGACAGCAATGGCAAACGCAGTGAAAAGCCCCATTCTCAAGAGAGTTTTGTTTTTGGCTTGCATTTCATCTACGTCTCTCATTTCGTGAGGATTCTCTGCGGAAGGTACAAGGAAGTCGATCAGGGCAATAATGCCTATACCTCCGAAGAAAGCGATTACATTAATCCAGTCGCTTATGCCACTTCCCACAGACTTCTGGAGAGATTCACCGCTCTTTACAAAGATCTCGACGAAGGATACGTATATCATTATACCGGCGGAGAAGCCAAGCGAAACTGAAAGAAACTTTGTGTTGGTTTTTTTTGCGAAGATCGCAAGAATACTGCCGATCCCGGTGGAAAGCCCCGCAAAAACAGTCAAAAAAAACGCTGGCCAGAAATTGTCAAGTTGCATCGCAATCCTCCATATAGTCCGCTAGAAAGATTATACATTTCTTCACTGGTTTGGCGGTCATTCTGCATAGATTTTTGATGAGCCAAAAGATCTAAAGAAGACGCGCTCTGGGCGCGTCTATTCAAGATCACTTAACTGACTTCATGCCTTCTTCTATGGCACGGATATTCAAATCTACGAGTGCTGCTTTTCTTCCTGTTAGCTTTTTCTCCAGTGCCTTTCTTACTCCATCGAGAGTGACCGTTCCGGCCCTGCCAAGGTATGCACCAAGAACTACCATATTTGCAACCTTGAGATTACCGAGCTTCTCAGCGACCGAGTTTGCATCGATCTTGACGACAGAAATATCGTTTCTACTCGTATCTCTATCAACAACAGATGTGTTTATCACCATGAGTCCGCCAGGTTGAATCTCCTTCTCGAACTTCAGAAGAGAAGGGATGTTCATTACTATCAACTCGTTTGGAGTATTCGTAATAGGTGAGCCAATCGGCTCATCGCTAACGACAACCGTGCAGTTCGCAGTCCCGCCTCGCATTTCAGGACCATATGACGGTAGCCAGGTAGTGTGCTTGTTGTCGAACATTCCCGCCGTTGCAAGAATCTGTCCTATCAGCATCACTCCCTGTCCCCCAAATCCCGCAGCAACCAAGAGATGCTCACTCATTTGAAATCACCGACCTTGTCGACAAATACCCCGACGGGATACTCTTTCTTCATGTTTTCATTTAGCCAGTTGATTGACTCCACCGGGTTGAGGCCCCAGTTTGTCGGGCAAGTCGAAAGAACCTCGACCAATGAGAAGCCCAGCCCTTTTTGTTGTGCGACAAAGGCCTTCTTTATTGAAGCCTTTGCCTTCCTAACTTCCTGAGGAGAACTCACAGCCACTCTTTCCAGATAGACAATTCCGGCGGTTTCTTTCAGCAATTCTGAAACATGAATCGGAAACCCTTCCGTCTCTGCTTTTCTCCCATACGGAGAAGTAGTGGTTTTCATTCCAAGCAAGGTCGTCGGTGCCATCTGGCCGCCTGTCATACCGTAGATCGCGTTGTTGACGAAGATCGTGGTGATCTTCTCGCCTCTATTTGCGGCATGAATTATCTCGGCGGTTCCTATGGCCGCGAGGTCTCCATCTCCCTGATACGTGAATACGATTCTATCAGGCATCGCTCTTTTCATTCCCGTAGCTACTGCTGGAGCCCTTCCGTGCGGGGCAACGGTACCGTCTACATCAAAGAACTGATAGGCGAAGACTGAGCATCCAACGGGAGCAACCATTAGCGTCTTTCCTTGAATGTCGAGTTCATCAATTACTTCTGCTATGAGTCTATGGATAATGCCGTGGTGACAACCAGGGCAATACGAGAATTCGTTTCTAGCAAGTGACTTTGGTCTCTTGTAAGTAGCCTGTTCCATACAATCACCTCATCCTATAAGTCTGACGAGTTCTCTTAACACTTCGTCAGGCGTTGGAACCATTCCTCCGGTTCTTCCATAGAAATGAACCGGAAGAGTTGCTTCGACTGCAAGGCGAACGTCCTCGACCATCTGCCCCATAGACATTTCCACATCCAGACAGAATTTCTTTCCTCTTGCCGCCTCTTTTAACTCTGCGTATGGAAACGGCCACAACGAGATTGGTCTGAACAATCCAACCTTGATTCCCTGTTTCCTTGCCATTTTCACTACACTGCCTAGAATTCTTCCCATCGTTCCATAGCCGACTAGAACGTAATCTGCATCATCAAGATCATGAGACTCATATCTGACTTCCTTTGCTTTTATCTCATCGTATCCCTTGTGGACAACGATATTCATCTCTTCAAGTCTTACAGGATCGATATCAAAGGAAGTTACCTTATGAGGTTCCCTTCCTTCTGTTCCCCTCAATGCCCAACTGGAATGGTCGTTGATTCCATCAAGTTTGACAAACTCGGGGAAGACAACAGGCTCCATCATTTGACCAAGCATTCCATCTGCAAGAATCATTACCGGAACTCTGTAATTGTCAGCTAAATCAAAAGCAGACTCCATAAGATCTACCGCTTCCTGGATGCTGCCGGGCGCTAGAACTATCAAATGATAGTCACCATGCCCCCCGCCCTTCGTTGACTGGAAGTAGTCACTCTGTGCTGGCTGAATATCTCCCAGTCCAGGTCCCCCTCGTACAACGTTCACAAAAACCGTAGGAAGCCTTGCTCCAGCAATATAAGATACCCCCTCTTGCATGAGGCTGTAGCCGGGACTCGAAGTTGAAGTCATAACTCTGTGACCAGTGCTTGCGGCTCCGTAAACCATATTCACCGCCGCTACTTCGCTCTCGGACTGAAGAAATACGCCGCTTACTTCAGGCATTCGCCGAGCCATATACTCTGTAAACTCCGATTGAGGAGTAATCGGATAACCAAAATACAACCTACAGCCGGCCCTTATTGCAGCTTCAGCCATTGCTTCGTTACCTTTAACCATCATTTTTTCGGCCATCTAATTTTCCCCCCTATACTTCTGCTGTCTCTTTGAAGACAGTTATTGCGGTATCGGGACACATCATGTAGCAGAATCCGCAGCCAATGCAATTCTCGAGATCATGCTGCTGTGCCGGATGATAGCCCTTGGAGTTGAACTTCTCAGAGAAGCTCAGCACTTTCTTAGGGCAGAAGTTGATGCATAGACCGCAGCCCTTGCATCGCTCTTCGTCTACTTTCACGAAGTCTTTACTCATTTTCTACCTCCCATGAATTCTTCATATACTTCTCAATCCAAAATTGATCGAACATCCCATTTCCATTTCTCGTTCCGTTCATCAGAACAGTGAAGGCCACAGGTGTTGAGACCCTCTCGGATAATAGCTTAACGAACTTCTCTCCTTCGATAATATTCTCGTCTGTCGTCTCAGATCCAATATTTGAGTTGTTGACCAAATAGTTGATCTTCATTCTAGACTTCTCTTGAAGTCTCAGGAAGTGAGAAGCCGCGTTTTCGACTGTGTCGTTGAACGGCCTGAAGGGATTTATGACATAGTAAGTCTCACAGTCCTCTTTCGGTAGTCTCGTGCTCAGTGAAGAGAGTACTATTGCTCCGTCATCGTTCCCTCCAACGTCGAGGATGACCCTGTAATCCGGATTCTCAACGTGACCGAATACCTCTGCCGGAATTATCGGCAAGTCGGCATGGGCCAGCGTGCCTTTGGGAGCTACGATTTTAACCCCAAACTTAGAAAAGCTCTCTCTCATGTCGCGGGATCTATAGTATGGACTTATAGTATCGATGTCGGCGAGGGCCACCCTTTCTCCTCTATCGGCAAGCAGTCTAGCGACATTCAAAGATACTTCGGTCTTGCCGCTGCCAAACATACCCATGAAGATAAGCACTTTCTTAGAAAACTTCATTCTGCTCTCCTGTACTCTTTTGCCATTTCATTTCCTTCAAGGACTCTCAAACAGGCAACGGCAAGGGACAGCTCCTCATTTCCTCCCGGAACAACATCTATTGGCGCGAGAAAGGACAGCTTCTCGGTCAGCCATGGGACCATGAACCTTCTGTCATAGGCTATTCCTCCAGTAATTATGATAGAGTCGACATCACCGCTCAAGGCAGCAGCCATTCTTCCGGCCCACTTAACTATCTGATAGGCCATCGCTCTGTATGCAAGTTCTGCCTTCTTATCACCATCAACAATCGCCTGCTGGATCTTCTGGCAATCGTTAGTTCCGGTGTAGGCAAATAGTCCGCCCTTTCCCTTGATAAGCTTTTTTACTTCTTCCTTTGAGTATCGCCCTGAATAGCATAGCTTTATAAGACCTGTAATCGGAAGTGTTCCGGCTCGCTCAGGACTGAAAGGGCCGTCCCCGTTCAAAGCATTGTTCACATCGACAACCCTTCCTCTCCTGTGAGCCCCAATGGAAATCCCTCCACCCATGTGGATGACAACGAAGTTCATTTCATCGTACTTCTTTCCATATCTCGAAGCCACTTCTCTCGCCACTGCCTTCTGATTAAGAGCATGGAAAATCGACCTTCTCGAATAGTCCGGATGACCTGTGAGTTTGGCGACGGGTTCCATTTCATCAACGACTACTGGATCTGCAATGAATGCCGGGATTTCCCTGCCACTTTCTCTAGAGAGTTCATTAGCGATTATGGCTCCTAGATTAGAGGCGTGCTCACCATACTTGGCAGATCTGAGATCATCTATCATTGCTTCACTAACCGCGTATGTGCCGCCTTCGAGAGGTCGGAGCATACCGCCTCTTCCGATTATTGCGTCTATTTCACTGAGAGGGTGTCCTGCTGACTCCAGAAAGTCGACTATCAATTTCTTTCGGAACATTCGCTGTTCATATAGTGAAGAAAATCTGTTCAAATCGTCGGAAGAGTGTCTTATGGTATGTTCACTTATCATCTCCAGGTTTCTGAAGAGTGCAAGTTTTGTTGAAGTAGATCCTGGGTTTATAACGAGTATGACAGGCATCATATCACTCCTGCAAGAAGAACATTCAAAGCGATGGATTGGAGTTTTGTCCTGGCGGAATCGGCTCTAGAGGTAAGTACTATTGGTGCTTTACCTCCAACTATGGTACTGGCAAGCTGACTGTCGCAGAGGAATGCCATGGTCTTGTAGAATATATTCCCTGCTTCAATGTCAGGCATAACTAGAATATCTGCGTCTCCAGCTACAGAACTTGAAATACCCTTGTGCTCGGCAGCTTCACGAGATACTGCATTATCTAGAGCAAGGGGCCCATCTACCTCAACATGACCAAACTGACCTCTCTTAGCCATCTGTGAAAGTACCGCCGCATCGAGAGTTGCGGACATCTTCTGATTTACGACCTCTATAGCGGCAATAACTGCCACCTTTGGCTTGTCGATCTCCAGAACCTTTGCAACTGAGGCAGAGTTGACTATCGAATCTCCCTTTTGACCCAAATCAGGGGCAATAACCATCCCGGCATCAGTAACGAGAAGAAGTTTATGGTATCTCTTTGTCTCGAATATAGTGACCAAATTCATCGTTCTTCCTGTCTTGAGACCATAATCATCCTTCAAGAATACATTAAGGAGTTCGCCGGTTTTTACGTTTCCTTTCATCAGGATTTCGGCTTCCTTGAACGAAACAGCTCTTACGGCCTTCTCGATCGATTCTATCTTTGAAGAACAGTCAACTACAGAAAGCTTCTCGTGAAAGCCGATCTCCTCATTGATAGCTTCAATCTTGTTCTTGTCGCCGAACAATATGAACGATGCAATGCCCTCGTCTGCGGCCTCTTTCGCTGCTGAAAGTACCACAGGATCTTCAGCAGCAGCAACAGCGATTACTCCAGGATTCACCTTTGCACGGTCGATTAGCTGTGCAAGACTTGTGATCATGTTGCCACCTCCGGATCAAACTCCTTCGCAGTTTCTATTCCTCTAAGAACTCTCTGTGCGCCAAGAGCGAGAGAAAGAAGCTCGTTCTCTCCAGGCTCGATGACGACCAGAGCGAATTTCCCAACGTAACTCTTTATCTTCTGAACGAACTGGGAGTTGTATGCCATACCGCCTGTCAGAACGATTGCGTCTATTGAGCCGCCTGCTAGCGCGACCATGCCGCCAATTTCCTTACCTATTTGATAAGCCATTGCATCAACGACAAGAGCTGCCTCGGGATCACTCTCTGACATCTCCAGGGCCTTTCTAAGGTCGTCTGTACCTAGATATGCCCGCAACCCTCCTGTCTTCAGGTATCTATCTAAGAGTTCCTTCTCGGTGTATCTCCCGGCGAAACACATCTCAGCAAGATCGGCGACCGGGAGTTCTCCCGTTCTAGTTGGACTGAAAGGGCCTTCGTCAGTAGCGTTATTGACGTCGACCACTCTGCCCTTTAGCTGTAGCCCGACCGAAATGCCCCCTCCCAGGTGAGCGATCACCAGGTTCAGGTTATCGACATCTCTACCCAGATCTGCAGCAACCTGTCTTGCGGCGGCCTTCATGTTCAGCGCGTGAAGTCTCGAGATTCTCGGCAGTTGAGGAAGACCTGATAATCGTGCCTCTTCACAGAATTCGTCTACAGAGATCGGGTCCGTTACAAAGACCGGGACTCTTCCTTCTGAGAGGCGAAAACCTATGGGAGCAGCGAGATTAGAGGGATGTTCTACTTCAGCATGGTGCAGAAGAAAGTCAACCATTCTCTCGTTCACTCTGTATGTTCCGCTTTCAAGCGGGGGCAAGATTCCTCCCCTACAGGCTATTGAGTCAAAATCAAGCTCGATCCCTTCGTTTCGCAAGAAGGACTTGATCTCTTCTACCCTTTCCTGAATATCATCATCAACTTCCTTCATCATAGGGACATGCTGAATAGATCCCCTGGCGATCTCGGTATCGTCATTGTAGACAGCAATCTTAGTTGAAGTGGAGCCGGGATTTATGGCCAAGATCTTCATTTAATCACTCCCTCAGAGTAGCTTTTTCTCTTTGCCGTACTCCACAATTACCTTCTTGAGTCTCTTGACTCCTTCGATGATATCCTCTTTAGGAGGCAGACAGAATGAAAGCCTCATTGAGTTCTGACAGGTGTTGTCGAGTGAAAAGGCCTGACCTGGAACGAAAAGTATGTTCTCGGCCTTGCCTAGCTCTAGCATTTCTCCTGTATCGAAACCTTCAGGAAGAGTGAACCATATAAAGAGGCCGCCTTCGGGTTTTGTCCAGTAAAAGCCGTTCATGTCACCAAAGTTTCTGTCGAGTTCAGTTAGCATCAGATCCTTCTTTTCTCGGTAAAGCGCAATCGTTGGTTTTATCTGGGCAAGGAGGTTATGCCTCTGAAGATATCTTGCCGCGATACGCTGTGTGAGGCTTGGCGTACAGAGGTCTGAAGCCTGCTTTGCCATTACCATCTTTCTTATTATGTTCTTATTGCCGATCACTATACCGAGCCTAAGCCCAGGCGACAGGATTTTGCTGAATGTTCTCAACAACAGGACTCTTTCTTGCCCGCCAATCTTGAAGATCGGATCGATCGCTTCTCCTTCGTATCTTAGGTCACCGTAAGGATCGTCTTCAACTATGAGAACATCGTACTTTTCTGCAATCTCAACGAGTCTCTTTCTCTTTTCGTAACTCATTGTTACGCCGCCTGGATTGTGGAAATTCGAGATTGTGTAGATGAACTTCACTTTGTCGAGTTCTCCGCGAGTTTCGATTTCTTTGAGCTTGTCTTCAACTATATCAAGATCCACACCGTCTTCTTGAAGGGTCATGTATTCGTACCCGTTCGACCTTAGAGAAAAGGCACTCGCAGCTCCCAAATATACCGGCTTCGACACGAAGTAAATGCTGTCGTCATCCAGAAAGATCTTACCGACAAGATCTAGCGCACTTTGGGATCCTACTGTGACCAAAAGATTATCGATGTCAAGACCCTCAATGCCGTACTCCCTATTAAGAAGGGAGATGTACTCTTCCCTAAGTATAGGATCACCTTCAGTCTGACCGTACTGAAGTGTGAACTTGTACTCCTTTTCCAGTATTTCCTTTGATATTTCAGCCATCTCTGAACGTGGAAAAGTGTCCGGGTCGGGAACGCCTCCGCCAAAAGAAATCATACCCGGGTTCGAGGTCACCTTAAGCAGTTCCCTGATGATGTTCGATTTCATTCTGAGTGCGATCTTTGAAAACTTTTCTGTCACGATTTACACCCCCTGGTAGTTATCGTAGTAATCATCACAATAATTCAGTTAGCAATAGCATGCCAAGAGATAACAATTGTATAAATCGCTTATAGAAGGCTAAATACAGAAGCTTCCGTGCTTTTGGCTTCCGCTAGGTGCATACTTTTGCATGCAACATATTGCATACGTGCAGTCGTGTGCATGACGATGGAGGTATTTCCACCTGAAAGAAATGTATACGAGAATAGACTTTCAGATTCTCTTGAATCCTATTTCAATCAGTTCCTCAAGGTTTATTTCACCGGAGAGCCTCGAACATCTCGAGTCAACAGAAGCTCTTGCAACGGCAAGTGCAACCTTCCTTGCGATTCCCGGTTCAAACGGCCTTGGCAAAATGTAGTCCCTGGAAAGCTTTTCTTCAGGCACGGCCGACGCAAGGGCGTCGGTTGCTGCCAACTTCATAGCTTCGTTTATCTCTCTTGATCGTGTGTCAAGAGCGCCTCTAAAGATGCCCGGGAAAGCTAGAACATTGTTTATCTGGTTTGGGAAGTCTGATCTGCCGGTGGCGACAATCGATGCACCTGCGCTGCGGGCAAGATCCGGCATAATCTCCGGTACGGGATTGGCCAGAGCAAAGATGATCGGTTCGGGAGCCATTTTGCGCACCATTTCAGGTAAAAGAAGCCCGGCAACAGAAGTGCCAATGAAGAGATCGGCTCCCTTCACAGCGTCCTCCAGATTTCCGCTGAGATTGTCGGGGTTAATCTCCTTTACGATCTCTGAATGAAATTCGTTTAGGAGAGTAGCTGGCTGATTTCTGTTTAGTATTCCATTTCTATCGACTGCAACAATATTCCTTGCACCTGCCGCCAGCAGCATTTTGATTGTTGCGCCTCCGGCCGCACCAACGCCAACCGTTACAATCTTTAGATTCTCAATCTTCTTTCCAACGATCTTCAGCGCATTTCTCAGCGCAGCAACGGCGACAATCGCTGCACCGTGTTGATCGTCATGAAAGACTGGAATATCAAGCATCTTCTGAAGTTCGCTTTCAATGAAGAAGCATTTTGGTGAGGAGATGTCTTCAAGATTTATGCCTCCAAAGGTTGGGGCAATTGCCTTCACGAACGAGATAATCTCCTCTGAACTATGGACATTTATACAGAGGGGAAAGGCATCCACATTTGCGAATTCCTTGAACAGGACGGCTTTCCCCTCCATAACGGGAAGTCCAGCTTCGGGGCCTATATCCCCTAGTCCAAGTACTGCCGTTCCGTCTGAGACTACTGCAACGTAATTCCATTTGTTTGTGTAGTCGTAGGCAAGTTTCTTATCGCTCTCAATCACTCTGCATACATCGGCTACCCCTGGAGTGTAAGCAAGCGAAAGTGCCTCCATGCTATCCACTCTCACTTTGCTTCTTACTTCCAACTTTCCCCGTAGATCCTTGTGAAGTTTCAATGCCTTTTCATTCACACAATCACCTTCTATTCAAAGTAAAAAAATCCGAACCGTTAACATCAGTTGCTACAATCAACGGAAAGTCTCTGACATCAATCTCGAATATTGCTTCAGTGCCTAGATCTTCGTAAGCGATGACCCTAAGAGACTCGATCCTTTGCGCAAGCGAAGCGGCCGCTCCGCTTGGAGCGATCAAATAGACTCTTCTAAATTCCTTACACAGATTTGCTGCCAGATCCGATCTTTTTCCCTTCCCGATGGTTGCCAGAACGCCCTTTTCGAAAAGCATTTCCAAAAAACCGTCCATCCTGAGAGAAGTAGTAGGGCCGATTGCTCCGCAACTTTCTTCAACTAGCTTGGCCGGACCGGCATAGAATACAATTGCCCCTTCAAGCTCAACAGGGAAAGGCTCGCCTTCTTCGTACAACTTCTTGAGGCGCATCTGAGCTGCGTCTCTCATTACTATGAGTTTGCCTGTAAAGCTGATTTCTTGACCGGGGGACAAATCATCTATCTTCAAAGGTAACTACCCCCTTTCTACAGAGATAACAATCAACAGCCAATGAAACTGGAAGAATCGCAATGTGACAAGGCGCAGTTTCAATGCTAACCGAGTAAGCGGTCATCCCCTCTCCCAGTCCTTGATAACCGATATGGAGGGAATTGAACTTATTCAGAAGTTTCTTCTCAAGTAAGGCGTAGTCAACGTCGGGATTCTTTGAATCCAACTCTCTAGTCAGAGCGAGCTTGGCAAGGAGCATTGATTTCTCTGAGCTTCCCCCGATGCCTATTCCGACCCTGAGTGGAGGACAACCCCTGGCTCCTCCTTCAGAAATTGAATTGGCAATTGTTTCTATGAACTCTTCTTGAGATGTTGTCGGGTTGAGCATGAACAGTCTCGAGAGATTCTCGCTGCCTCCTCCTTTTACGAGGAAACGTATCTCTAATTCTCTTCCGGAAACCATGAAAGTATGCACGACCGAAGGTGTATTGTCTCCGGTATTTTCTCTGTGTATTAGGGGGTCCTTCACAATTGAGTATCGATAGGGATTTTTTGAATACGCTCTCCTGACAGCCGTATCGAGGGTGTCTGATAAGGGTTCCTCAAGAGATACCTCCTGACCGATGAAGACAAAGAATTCAATGAAACCTGTGTCCTGGCACAGGGGAAGCTTCAGCTTTTCTGCAAGTAACGAGTTCTCATTCAGAATAGATGAGAAAGGACCGGTGTAGAGTTTTAGAGAGGATTTGATCTTATCATCCATTATTGTGTTTGCCTTTACTAATGCGGTCTCGACCTTTCCCGCTATCGAAGATGCTTTTATCAAGAATTCACCTCATTATCTGTGAAAAGCTTATGATGAGCAACGTCATATTCATTTATAACACTTTGGACACCCGATTGCCCTAATGATCATTTCTCCAAATCGGAAGCATAAGGAAGTCAGTATTCTCAGCTCGTAACGAAAGCTCAGAAACAGCAGAAGAAAGATACTTCAGAAAAGCCTTAGATAGAATACTAACTTGGGCTTCTCCACTTAACTGCAAAGCTATTAAATTTACACGATCTAGATTCTCCAGCTGTTGTGAAATCAATATATGGAAAGCCGTAATGCATCATAATTAAATCTACTCAAGAAAGAAGGGTTCAATAGTACAACTAAATAGTGTACAATAAGATTGGAGGTGAAAGAATGAGTATTTACGATTTTGAACTGACTACAATAGACGGGTGGAACAAGACCATGGAGGACTTCAAAGGCAAGGTGCTATTGATAGTTAATACGGCTAGCAAATGCGGATACACATCTCAGTATGATGGTCTGCAGAAGCTTCATGATGATTTCAAAGACAGAGACTTTGTAGTTCTTGGTTTTCCATCAAATGACTTTCTTCGCCAAGAGCCTGGCAGTGAAGAAGAAATCAAGGCGTTCTGTGATGCGAATTTCGGTATTACTTTTCCCATGTTCTCGAAAATACATGTTAAGGGAAAAGAGATACACCCTCTTTATGAATTTCTTGTTTCTGGCGGTGGGAAGAAGGAGTTTTCAGGAAAAGTGAAATGGAACTTCACGAAGTTCTTGATTAACAGAGAGGGTGAGATAATTGGAAGATTTGAGCCGAAGGAGGAACCCGAGTCATTTCGTTCTGCAATTGAGGAGGCGGTTAAGTGACCAAGAAAGAAGAGGTTGCGATTCCAAGAGAAGACGAGCTACTTAGGCTTGACAATCAGCTTTGTTTTGCATTGTATTCCAGTTCAAGGGGCATCACAAGGCTCTACAGACCAGTGCTTTCAAAGCTTGGGTTGACCTACCCTCAATACCTTGTAATGCTTGTTCTGTGGGAGAGAGAGCCACTTACAGTTAAAGATCTCGGGGAGAAGTTGTTTCTTGATTCGGGAACCTTAACTCCCCTTCTTAAGAGGATGGAAAGACAAAGCCTTCTTACGAGAGAAAGATCGCAGGGTGATGAGAGACAGGTACTTATAAGTCTAACAGAGAAAGGGAAAGGGCTTAAGGATAAGGCGATTGATATTCCGATGAAGATTGCTGAACAGGTGAATATCTCTCAGAGAGAATACATTTCTCTTATGTCGTCGCTCAAAAAGCTTCTGAAGAAGATCGATATGAGCGAATCAAACGGATCCTCAAGTTAGCAGAATCACAAAATGACACTGCTACAGCTTGTCACGATATACATTGCGGGCGCCGCAGCTGGTTTTATGAATGTTATGGNNTGGCGGGAGGGGGCTCAATGGTCACTCTCCCGGTACTTATGTGGATAGGATTGCCGCCGCACGTTGCCAATGCCACCAACAGACTGGGCGTGATATTTGAAAGCGGTATAGGAGTAAAGACCTTTCGATCCGGCGGTATGAGGTTTGACAAGTCCATACTTCCGGCGATAGTGTCTGCAACGATAGGTTCAATCATAGGTTCCATGTTTGTCTCGACAATACCGAAGGATGTGCTGGAGAAAGTGATCGCAGTAGCTCTCCTGGCAGTAGTTTTGCTTGTGTTACTGAAACCGAAGCGGCTCACTTTTTCGAGACCCTCTGGAGTCCTCTCAACTCTAATCTTTTTCGGTGTGGGCTTCTACGGGGGATTTTTACAGGCGGGAGTTGGTTTCTTTCTTATTGGAGCGATTACCTTTTCGTATGGCTTTGATCTTGTGAGAACGAATTTCACGAAGATTGTTATCGTCTTTATCTACACTGCTTTTGCTCTGGTTATCTTTATCCTTAATGGGATGATTTACTGGTTTCCCGGCCTGGTTCTCGCGGCAGGAAATGTTGT
Organism: Mesotoga sp. UBA5557; assembly: GCF_002425715.1. NCBI lineage: Bacteria > Thermotogati > Thermotogota > Thermotogae > Kosmotogales > Kosmotogaceae > Mesotoga > Mesotoga sp. UBA5557. The sequence goes on along the minus strand of NZ_DIMV01000055.1, from coordinate 13,465 downwards.
CGGGGCATATTTTGCTGCCAGGCTATCGATAAGAAAGGGCAGCGGTTTTGTGAGATGGATTTTGCTGATAATTGTGGTCGCAAACGCCATTAAGTATCTCTTCTTCTAGAGGAGTGTGACAGATTTTCGATGAGAGAGCTTCTGAGTTTTCTGAAGAGGACAGGTTATCTGACCGACACTAGACTGGAGTCGGCCTTTATGGAACTTGACAGGAAGGATTTCGTCTCACCCGAAGTAGCGGATGAGGCTTATACAGACAGAGCTCTAGTAAGTCTTGCAAGCTCAGGAAAGATTTGCTCAACTTCTACTCAGCCATCTCTTTTGATAAGCATGATAGAAGAATTGAAACTGAACGAAGACAACAAGGTCCTGGATCTTGGGACGGGAACCGGTTTCTGTGCTTGTCTGCTTGGAAAAATGCTGACTAAGGGAAGCGTAGTATCAGTGGAGACCGCCAGAACGGTTGCATCTATAGCCTCGGAAAACGTGCGACGCTACCGCCTGAGCAATGTGAGGATAGTGATCGGTGACGGTAGATATGGCTTCAAAGAAGAAGCTCCATACGATGCTATGATCTCCACCGTAGCCTTACCGGGAATAACCGTGGAGCTGTTCAATCAGATGAAAATCGGAGCGAGATCGATCGTTCCGATACACAGAAGCTATATGAACACACCTGTCTTCTTATTCGAAAAAATAGATGGGACAACTTTGAGAGCTACTTTGAAAACAGGAGCGGTCTTCATGGTAGTGGAAGACTCCAGACCGGACCCTCTTTACACTGATAACAAGTTCTCACTTGAGCTTCGAGAGGGGAGATTTCGAAAGCGCTAGCTTAGCCTTTGGCGACCTTCCAGAAAATCTCAACACCCTTCTCTATAACGGAATCAGCAGGCAAAAACCTTGAATTATGGAGTCCATGATGTTCTCCTCTTCCTGTACCCAACCAGAAAAGCACCGAAGGGTATTTCATAGCGATCACTCCAAAATCCTCTCCCACGTATTTCATTTCGACCGGGTTTACATCGACTAGGGCGCACAGTTTATCGTAAAGATCACCGTCTACATGAACCTGTGGATACTTCGAACCGATCTCCTGAGAGAACTTTAGACCTCTTTCAGTAGCGACTTCTCTCCCAAGCTCTTCGAGTTCCATGATTGCTTCCTCTGAAAGCTCAAAAGCTTTAGTTCTTACAGTTCCCGAAAGAGTGCAGGAGTCTGCCACCACATTTCTAACTCTGCCCCCCTGTATGAGTCCAAATCTGAGTACGGAATCTCCCCTATCTACCGAATAGACCCTTTGAAGAAAATCCATAGCTCCCTCAATAGCGTCTCTTCCCTGCTTATAGAAAGCAACATGTGCCGACCTTCCCTTGAAAGTGCAGTCCGTTTCGAAGGCCGAGGCAAAGAGAACACCGGCTCTTGTGTAAACAGATCCTTCAGGGAATTCATCATTTACGTGCAGTGCCCAGGCTTCAGTTATTTCGTATTGCTCCAATTTCGATAAGCATTTCGCAGCACCGCCCCCGCCTTCTTCAGCCGGCTGGAAAAGAAAGAGAAAATTTCTATTGAGATCGCATGTTACTATTCTCTCTATAAGTCCAATTAGAATTGTCATATGAACATCATGGCCGCATGCATGCATAAAACCTTCATGTGCAGATTTGAATGGAGCATCTGTTTCTTCAAAAACAGGAAGAGCATCCATATCGGATCGAAATAGAACGAAAGGGCCTTCAACCTTTTTCCATTTCGCCAGAATTCCGGTTCCCGCAACCTTTTCGTAGGAAACAGATAATCGATCCAGGAGACTCATAATGTACGCTTGAGTCTTGAACTCATTGAATCCAATCTCTGGAATCTCATGTAAGTCATGCCTAATTCTCGATAAATCCATGCTCTCCTCCTTCAAATCGCTTCTTTTGACGTAAAGATAGAAAAGATCTTGCCGTCGGAAGCTTGCTCACTAGAACCTCGTCATTATCACGAAGCATCAGAATTTTCACTTTTCAATTTGCCTCGGTCTGTTCATTCGTTCGCAGAGAAAGAGTAAACTGAAGCAAGAGGAGTGAGGTTAGAGGTATGAAAGACAAGTTCTACCAGAGTTTATCGCACGTCACCTTTGACTTTTTGAATACCTTTCCTGGAGAGACAGAACTCCATCATCCTCCTAACGCTTTCTTGACCCCAATCTCTATCTGCGACCGCGTCCTGATTAAGTTATACTGAACACCATTTAACAGCCCGCTCGTTGATTTATTATAAACAAAACGGCGCCTGAAGACGCCTTTTGATCGAATCCTCAATCAATTAAGGGCGTAGCCCCAGAGAGTGATTGTAATAGAGTCATCCGCGTAATCGTCGCCCATGAAGGTTTCAAGAGCGAAAGGAATGTTTTGATCAATTATCCAGTACATCGACAACTCTCCGTCCTCGTGTGTAAAGCGACTTTTGTTCCAGTAAACGTTCCATTCTTTCCTTCTACGGAGTATATTCCCTCGTACTTGAGAGTGCCAAAACCATAGAGGTTCGTATTCATCTGTTTTTCCAGGTCAATTGCGTCATAAATGAATGATAGCATTGGATTGAGGAAGATGTACATCATCATTGAGAACTGCTGGTCGAACATCATGTCTGAGGTGGGCTCAGTGTCGAGGGGTAAGAAGTAGATAGTATCGTAATTCAGGATGAAGTGGTTTTCATCGCGATCGACTGTCACCCCGTATATCATTTCCTTGTGCTCTCCATTCTCGAAGTACGAAATCTTATTGTAGACGTACTTCACGTTAGAGTAATCCTGCAGTGGCACCCAAGATGCAAAAACGCTCGCAGCCAGAACCAGCACTAAAATAACCGCAACTTTCTTCACATCGTCACCTTCAAAACTTGGTACCAACATACAACTTTCTGTGACGAGAAAACTCAAATTGAGAGGCTCATGTGGTCTGGATTGGGTATAATTAGCCGAGGTGATCATTTTGAAAAGAGCACTAATAACCGGAGCGTCATCGGGAATAGGCGAGGTGTTTTCCTATGAGCTTGCAAAGCGTGGGTACGAAACGATCCTTGTAGCCAGACGAATAGAAAGATTGCAGACGATTTCCGATCAAATTGAGGGAGATCTAGGAGCTAGATCTATTCCGCTGAAAGGTGATTTGACGGATGAGAACGACCTGGTTGAAGTTTCGAAACTTCTGAAAGACGTAGATCTTCTTATAAACAACGCAGGGTTCGGACTAATTGGTTCCTTTGAGGATATTGAAGCGGATAGAGAAATGCAGATGATCAAGCTGAATATCGGAGCTCTTTACTTCTTGACGAAGAAATATGCGCTCATGCGCAACAGCATTGGCGGAGGAATTATAAACGTCGCTTCTACTGCCGCCTATTTGCCTGTACCGGGAATGGCGGTCTATGCTGCAACAAAGGCCTTTGTACTTAGCTTCAGCGAAGCCGTTAGCGAAGAACTCCAACCCAAAGGCTTCAAAGTAATGGTTCTATCTCCTGGGCCGACTAGAACAGAGTTTTTCGATGTAGCTTCGGGAGGAAGGAAGCAGCTGCCCGGGTCCATGTCCCCCGAAGAAGTTGTGAAAAAGGCACTTGATGCATTTGAAAAAGGAAAGAGAAGCGTGGTAAGCGGGCTGATCAACAAAATAATCGCTTCCGGATCAAGGTTAGTACCGAGAGCAATAGCAATGAAAGCCGCGAGAAGAGTATTTGAATAATAGTGGACTGAAAGGCTGCTATAGAACTCTGAGCAACTTCGTAATTTCCAATGACCTCTGGTCTCAACACACTACTGAATTTCTGCAACGAATATTCATTCAGTTAGGCGAAACTCTTCGATTGTGAGTGAAAAGGGAAGATAAAGCCAAGAGGATTGACCTTCGAGCGATCTCCAGATTCTCAGGAGATTTTAAGTTACACAGGTTAACATCTATTCAAGATCCAAAAAACGGAGGTAGAAAATAATGAAGAGAGTATTATATGCAATAGCGATAGTTTTGATTTTCAGTTCAATGACACTGGCCAGCAGCTTAATGACTGAGGAAGATGGAATTGCTTTCATGAGAGAAGAAGAAAAACTAGCTCACGACGTCTATACCGTACTCTATGAAATATGGGGATTGAATGTCTTCAGTAACATAGCTAGAAGCGAACAGACTCATACAGAAGCAGTTCTTTCTCTGATCGGTGATTTTGGCATGGTAGATCCCGTGGGCGAAAATGAGGTTGGAGTCTTCACCAATGCGACGCTTCAGGAGCTTTATGATGAACTCATCGAGAGTGGAAGTAAGTCTCTTCTGGATGCGGTAAAAGTTGGTCTTCTGATAGAAGAGATAGATATTAAGGACTTGGAAGAATTGCTTGAGGGAGACATCGACTCGAGGACTGCGACGGTATACGAGAATCTGCTTAGAGGTTCTGAGAACCACCTCAGGGCATTTCTCAGGCAGTATGAGAGACTCGCAGGTAGCTATACTCCAGAAATACTCGATGTCGAAAGGTTCAACGAGATTGCATCTGGCAGATAGACTGGCCAGCGAATGGGATTCAATAGGGCGGACAATCCGCCCTTTTCTTTTGGAATTAGATATTCGGTAGTTTTTAGAGACAATTTTCCACCAAAATGGTTTCAAGTATTAAACGACTTTCTGCACAACCATTGCTCTGGACTCGTAATGACATATAATCTTATTATATGAACACAGAGGAGGGATACGGTGGTCAGGATAGTGACGGACAGCTCATGTGATCTGCCGGTTGAAACGTTGAAGAAGTATGGTATTCCCTTTGCCTCCCTCAACATTTCTGTTGATGATATGACTTTCAAGGAAGATATCGACATCACTCCAGAGGAATTCTGGCGATTAATGAGCAAATCCCGGGAACTTCCAAAGACTTCTCAGCCTTCGCCGGCCGATTTTGCTGAGATCTTTGAGGATATTCAGAAGAAGGGTGAAACTCCACTTTGCATTACTATTTCATCAAAACTCAGCGGCACCTATCAATCAGCGCTCCTCGGCGCCGAAATGAGCGGAGGCAAGGCGATCGTATTCGATTCTCTTGCAGGTTCGATCTCCCATGGCATCCAGGTGCTGATAGCCGCTAGAATGGCTGAATCTGGCGCTGAGTTGGACAAAATAGTGGAAGCGCTGGAGGAGTACCGAGAAAACGTGAAGATTATCATCCCTCTCGCGACAGTGGAGAATATTGTCAAAGGCGGCCGTCTTAGCAAATTCCAGGGTAGCCTGGTTAACATATTGAACATGAAGATTATCCTGCACGGTATAAATGGCGAAGTTAAGCTCCTTAAGAAGGTAAGAGGAAGCAGGAGATTCAGAGAAGCGATAATTGAGTTAATAGAAGCTTCCTCAAAGACCGGGAAGAAGATTTTCGGCATAACTCACGTGGATAATCTCAAAGACGCTGAGTTCTTCGCTTCGGAAATTAGGAAACGTGTCCGAGATTCCGAAGTCATAATCGGAAAGATGGGTCCTGCGATTGCCACATATGCTGGAGAGGGCGGACTGATATTGGCGCTCTAAACTCACCATTTAGAGTACCAATAAGGCCCGGAAGACTTGAGATTACAGGTTGCCGTGTAGCGACATAAGAACAAGATTTCGAATCAAGCTGGAAGACAGAAGAATTCAGAGCTGGGGAAGACCGTGCTTGGATGCAATGCCGATTCGCAGTTAAGCATTTTCTGTAGATCGACAGAGGCCGTACTCTTAGTCGAGAAAGACATAAGATCGAATTTCTACAAGTATTTCAACATGAGGAAGAATTGGCTTTCTGTTAATTCATTAAACTGCCTTGTTTCCATTGGGCTCAGACGAACTAATTCAATAGAAGGATTACGAATTCTGCCCCGCAGCTTCTTAAGAAAGAAGCTGGGCAATGAACTCAAGGAGCAATTGATTATTCTCACGATTCCAACTTACAGATTCTTGTGCCAAACTGAGGATGCTTCTCGCACCCTTGTTTTTTTCCGCTGACAGTCTTACTTATAACCTGAAGGATCGAAGATCTCTCCGTCCCCGGAAGTTCAGTGTCAGCAAATACCAGTTCTTTGAAGCACAACCTGCACAATTCGAAAAAACATCACTAGATCAAGTCAATGCTGTGCCAGGCTATCTAAAGAACGGCCTTTTCGGCAATAGTTGATTAGGGACTCCTTTATCGTTTTTTTGACCATATCGGGGAACGACTGATCAATGACGAACAGCTCTTGTTACGTCTCTTCCTATCAAACGGTATGTAAGGATGAAACTCTCGACAAAGCTTCTGCTTATCGTCACGATATGCTGAGTTCTCGTCTTCTCAGATTGAATCCACTCCTCTCCCTCACCAATACCAGTAACTGAATGTCTCTAGCGCAAGTATTTGTCAAGAAAGGCGAGCATCGCATTTGCACCTCTTATCCTATTTGCCTTCTTCTTAAATCCATGGCCCTCATCATTGAACACTACATACTCAACCGGAACCCCATGCTCTTTTAGTCGCTCAACTATCTCATCAGATTCTATCTTAAGTACCCTTGGATCATTTACTCCTTGAAGCACTAGAAGAGGCCTCTCTATTTTGCCGGCGTGAAAGAGAGGGGAAATGCTCTTGAGATATTCTTCCTCGGTGAATGGGTTTCCGATTTTCCCGTAAAGGAGATCTTTAGCGATCTTCCACCAAGCTGGCACTTCTTTGAGAGTTCTCACCCAGTTCGAGACACCGAAAAAATCCGTACCAACCTTGAACTCCTTCGGCCTGAAAGCAAGTGCCGCCAGAACCATGAATCCACCGTAACTTCCACCGTTTATTCCTATTCTTTCTTTGTCGATGAAATCAAGGGTGGCCAAATACTTGGCGGCGGCTACACAATCATCCAGATCCGCTTCTCCGTGTTTGTGATCTGCGGCTTTGAAGAAGCTCTTTCCGTAGCCGGAGCTCCCTCTGTTATTGACTGCATAGATAGCATATCCATGATTTGCAATGAACTGGATCTCAGGACTGTATCTTGGCAGAGACTGACCTCCCGGTCCTCCGTGAACCCATACAATCGCAGGCACTTTCTCGTTCGGCAGAACATTTCTGGGCGGATAGAAAATCCCAGGCACTTGGAGACCGTCGTATGAAATAAAGCGGAGTACCTTTGCTTCAGAGAGGTCATTACTGTTCACTTCTTCGCTCATAGAATCAGTAAGCTGCTCTGTCTCCTTTGTATTGAGGTCTATCATGAAGATATTAGGAGAGGAGGTTGCTGAGTCACAAAGATAGTACAGGAAGCGGCTATCCTTGCTGAAGTATTGATCGTATACTACACCACCCGTCTCAACGGGAGACATCTTAGGGGTATTGTCTTTTGTATCGATTATGTGAAGTTCGGAAAAACCGTCTCTATTAACTATAAGCACAGCACTTCTCCCGTCTTCCGATATTCTCCCGTCGATTATGTCCCAACTAAAGGCAAGGATCTCTTCACGCTCTTTGCTTTCAATATCCGTTATCCAAAGCGTCATGAATTCCCCTTCAATGTCCGATAGACAGTAAAGCTTCATCGAATCTTTTGAGAAGAAGAGAGGTATGAAATTAGCTTCTCCTTCATGGGGGGACAGAAGTGTTGTATCTCCGCTTAGCAAGTCGTGGAGATATACATTCGAGTTGTTTGCAGTCTCGGGCTTATGAAGAGCGAGAAACCTTTCATTATCCGAAATTGGACCCAGTTCATACAAGTCTTTGTTTTCGAAGACCAGCTCACCTGCTAGATCAGCCTTTTCAAACCGATATAGATCGAATCTACTTCTATCAATCTTGTTAGAGTAGTAGTAAACACTATTGCCAACGGAGACGTGAAATCCTGACTTGGTCTTCTCGAAAGGGGTCAGATCTTTGATTTTCTCTTCTGTTCCTAGATAAAGATGATGTAGTTCATCGCCGCCCTTATCCATTGCAAAAATGAAGCTCCCATCTTTGTAGACGTGAGATACCAATGCGTTTTCGGTGAGTGATGTTATCTGTCTGTGCTTTCCCTTCTCCTGATCTAGTTCAAAGATGTTGTAGTTGCCCGTTTTGTCAGAAGAGTAAAGAATCCTTCTTGAATCGGGTGATACCGTGAATGACGCAATGGTCTCGTTCTCCATAAGTTCTTCAATCGAGTACTTCTTCTCAGTCATTTAATTCCTCCTTTAACGTTCTAAAGCGGATGAACAGTGAATGATCATTGGGAATAGTTCTTTATGATCCAAAGGTTCGTTGGGCTCCCTCATTGCAATCATATAATAAGTAGCCATCAATTGCGCTTGATGGTTTCCAAGAAGTTCACATTTCTTGTGAATAGAAGCTACAAAGCCACATTAAGTGGATTTCGTCATCCTCAGGATTTGAGACTCTCTTTTCTACGATTGAGTACTGCATGCTCCCACAATGTCTCTACTCACGCCGAGCCGTCTCTTGAACCCACTAGATTAACTGAGTATTAGATTGTTGGCTGTAGAGAATCAAGAAATTCGAATACCGTTTTGCGGACCATTTTAGAGACGTGCCATTACCGTTCAATTCTCTTGTTCCCTTGAATCACTGATTTCGGGCAAGGAAATGCCTGCTGCTTTAGGAACGACTTACACTGTCATCTTGTAGATCTTTTATTCTGGATCTAATCATGTACTCGCGCCAAATACGAACATCTCTTGATAACCAAAAACAAGATGCAGCATCAAGGTGCGGCATGACGAAGTTTTTAGGGTGTCTCGTGTCTAAAGTTTGGAGTGTGGCAAAAAGGAGACGATTTACTCTGTGGTCATCCCGGGATCTGTCCTTTGACCCTGTCGAAGGACGGGTCCATGAACTTGGGAAGGACCAAGGACGTCTTTTATCCTCTTCCCAGCGTTCAGCGATCAGCGAAAAGCGGCTCTTGCCCCGCGTGCGCCGACTTGCTTTTCTCTCGCCTTCTTGTGAGCGCAGTGAACCTCTCGGTAACGCACTTTCTCGGTCGCTCTTTTCAGCAAACGGGTTCTTGCTCTTGGACGACTGACGGAGGACGTCTTTGATTCTCTTCCGTGCGTAAAGGGGATTTTTGACTTGAAAATTCTCTTGTTTAGTGGTATTTTGTCGAGAGTTGATTGGCAGCGATGTACTAATGGGAGTGATGAAATGAGAGAAAGCAACAGAAAGAGAGGGCTGGCCCTTGCGGGACTTCTGCTGGGAATAGAGCTCCTTTTGATAGGTGCGGCAGTGATAATCCGGCCCAAAATCATGGGATTCAGTTTTGGTTCTGGCAGGTCATTCACAGGAATGAAGTTCAACGAAGACTTCTCGGTGACGATCACCGAGAAGCCGAACTCATTGGGAATCGACAGTCTTAACGGAAAGGTCGAAGTAGTGGGCTGGGATAGAGATTATGTTGAAATCAGGGTCGAACAGTCAGTTAGGGTTGCAGACGAGAATCTCAAAGAAGAGTATCTTGAAAAGACTAGGCCGAACATCAACGCAGCAGATGGTAAGCTCACTGTGATTGTTCCCAGATTATCGCAAACGAATGAATTCATGGGGCAGGCGACAACAATTTATATGAATATCCCGTCGGAAACGGTGGAAGATATTTTAGTGAATACCAGCAACGGCGCAATGGTTTTCAAATCACTTAATGCCTCAATAAGAGGCAGAAGCAGCAATGGAGGTTTGGAGCTGATCTCCGTCTCGGGAAGCATGAGACTTGAAACCTCTAATTCGCCCATTTTTGTCGAGGAATGCGCCGGAGTCATGGAACTTAGATCCACCAACGGTGCGTTTGAAGGAAAGGGAATATCTGGAACCCTCATTATTGAGACAAGTAATGCTCCGATAACAATCGAAAGGGGAACTCTCAGTGTTTCGGCGAATTCCACGAACGGAGCAATTACAGTCACTGAGGTCACTCTTATCGGTGATAGCAATAGTTTTGAAACCTCAAACGCGAAGATTGTCTGCGACGCGATCCTTCCAGATTTCGGTGTTCTTGAACTGCTGTCAACTAATGGAAGTATAGGAATCTTTTTAGATGACTCGATTCGTGCAGAGATAAGCGCATCTACAACCAATGGAACCGTCAATTTGAAGGGGCTTACCGTAGGCGTAATCAGTTCGAGTTCAACTAGCTTGAGAGGGACATTCAATGGCGACAACGGCCTCCTCATAACTATGAAAACCAGTAACTCGAACATCAGCATCGACAAGCCCAATGCTGAAGATTCGATCTAGTGACAGAAAAGGGTGGATTTGAATCATGGTCCCATTTACCGAACTCATGCGTTGCGTGGATTTCAAATATCCCTAGAGTGGTAAGCCTGATTATCTTCTTCGAACTCAGGATTGAGATCTCAGAAAAAGGGCTCAAAATCACGGGTTGTGACGCTGCAAAGGATCTATTTGCCTGTCGCCTCCCTCGCACGATGTGAATCTGTACAAAGAGTGGAATTGTCAATCGAGTTAAGAAGGTGGATCATAGGATGAAGAATAATCCGAGTTCATTTGCAAAGGAAGCGGAATCTGATCCTTCGGACTGATCATTTAAGTCTCATGGAGCGGGGTAGACATCTCGAAAAAGCGCTTCGTCGAATCTCACTAACTACCGATCTGCTCGGGACTGGGTGTGCGAGATGAAAGGATGCCCATACAGAGTATTTTGTCTTGCTCAACATGCGTTTGCCGCGAAAGCGCGGATTCTCTGTCTACTCATCAATATTAGCTTCGAGAATATGTAAGTGAATGACAAAAAACCGGAGGCATATTTACCTCCGGTTTTGCTCACGCAAGTGATTCTAGTTAGAGACTGTCTGTGGAACGTTTTCTGCTAGCTCAATGAGGTCTACTTCGAAGAGCCGGTCTCCAATGTACTTTATGCCCTTTATTCCAAGTTCTTCCGCCAAAGTGGCCGCTTCATCACTGGATGTGAATGTGATTCTTCCTGCTGTCTCAAATGGAACTATAGACCAGTTGAAGGAAGGTGAGGGGGTAATAGTACCCTTCTCGATTATGTAGTCAATTATCACGCTTCGATTCTCGACTGTTGAAGAGAGGACGATGTCGGCATCGACTAGATGATAGCCGCCGCCACCTGCGCGGTAGTTATTGGTCACGACGAGGAACTCCATATCATCTTCGATTTCTTCGCCTTCATAAGTAAGCTCGACAATCCTCTGGCCGACAGGGTTTCGAACATCGATCTGATAATTGATTCCTTCGATAATGTCGAAGTTATAGGATGAGAAACGTGCCAGAAGGTTCTGGTCCTCAGTACTGCTTGGATCGATCTGGTTGAAGTTTTCGGCACACTTTTCCAGCCAACCCTTGAGTTCGATGCCGTTCACTCTCACGACGTGTAGAGTGTTCGAGTAGATGTAGATGTCGGCCGCATTCATTATCCTTATGTCGCCAGCTTCCACATTGGTGCTCGTTCTGAAGGGCGCTGCGGCCGAAAGCAAAGGCATTCCTTCAAATTCCGTGCCTTTGAAGTAGTCTCTCGCGTACCACAGCTGGGCTTCGTTGACAAGCTGAGTTACTTCGTTATCGATTACTCTGCTGAAGTATCCCGTGATCGGCACTGTTGTAATTCCTACAGGAGCCATAACATAATCAATAGTTGCCTCATGCTGTTCCTTCACAGCCTCAACTATTTCGGAAGCGGCTTCTATCGTTTCATCCACGTACCAAAGCTGCGGGAACGAGGAGAAGACTTCCCATTTTCCGTCTCTGTTGAGAAGCTGGAAATGGATTAGACCAAGGGAGTTTCCCCAGCTGCCAGCCATGGTAACGGGGACTCCATCGATTTTTTCGGCCGCTCTCCCGTGGCTGTGACCCATGATAATTGCATCTATTCCTTCGACGTTTTCGAGTATAGCTTCAGCGTCTGAGGTTCCCTGATGGAGAGCAACGATTACAAGATCAACGCCTTCTTCTCTTAGCTCAGGAATATACTTGGCGGCGGCGTCTGCAATCGGTTCAACATAGACTCTTCCTTCCAGAAGAACCCTATCCCACATCATTATCTCGGGCGGCAAGAAACCGATGACTCCAATCTTTATCGGTATGCCATCGACTTCTCTGTCAAGCACTACGTAAGGATCGTATCTTAATTCTTCAGTATCGGCGTTATAAAGGTTTGCCGAAAGCATTGGATAATCAGCGGCTGCCATCGCGAGGTCGAGATACTCAAGACCGAAATTGAACTCGTGATTTCCTATTGCTCCTGCATCATATCCCATGATATTCATTGCTCTAATTATCGAGGGGATTTCTCCCATACTTAGGGGTTCGACTCTCGCTTCACGTTCTGCGAGAACGCTTCCTTGAATAGTATCGCCAGTGTCGATCAACAGGGTGTTGCTATAGATCTCTCTTGCCCATTTGATAAGAGTGTAAGTCTTTGCTGCTCCGTAATCCTCGACTTCCTGAACGGTCAGGTAGTCGAAAGGCATAACGTAACCGTGAAGATCGTTTGTCCCAAGAACAACAAGCTCATGAGCCGTGACTTTAGCAAAAACCGTTACAGGGAGTAACAAAGCGAGAATCAGGACGATGACAACTGCAGGAATTCTTCCCTTCCAGTTCAATAGATCCACCTCCAATTAGGTTGGCCAGCACTGTTGTCTGCCGGACGAATGATTGCCCCCTGACCGTGAGAATGCTTTACCGAAGATAATATAGGATTCCAAAGAATGTTTCGAAACAGTACTATTTTACTACAACCTTGTGGCTTCAACTAGAAAGAAAAAAGCACATCTCAGTAAATGGAAGTAGGCAATCAAATTAGGGAAACGGAAAAACCTGGTCTGGGGTCGTGGGGTCTAGGGTCTGGCAAGAGCAGAAGTGATGCTGCATTTGGCAGGAGGCGATTAGAAAGCCAGTCAGGCTCCGCCTGGCCAGTCTCTGCCTCCGGCAGAGGCCAGTCACCTTCGGTGGCCAGTTCCGCTTCGCGGGCAAAGAACCACCTTTAGGAACGGGTTATGTAAATCGGGTTAGGAGGAGCGGGTTATTGAAGCGGGTCATCAGAACCGAGTTTTGAAGAGCGAAGTCCTGTGCAGAACCATTCACAGGATGACAGTCTCTTCTGCTGACGAAGAAAAACCGCTGCGTGCTAAGAATCAAGGACCCCCTGATCTTTGTTAACAGAGACATCATCTCTATTCTCCTCTTTGGTCATCCCGATATGAAACTGATCGGGATCTCGCATCTAGAAACCGCTTTAAGCTGTGGAGATCAGTTGCAAATTGTCAGTTATGAAAGCCATGAACCAGAAGAGAGTTTCCGATGAGAGCTGTTTTTTCATGACTGGTTGGAGTCCAAACGCTCTTGAATCATCACCTTGCCCAAGAACGAAGAACAGATCTTCGCTCTGGAACGAATAACAGGTTTTTTATTCGGAGAACGGAGAACCTCTCAACGGTCAACCAGTCCTATGCTCTTTCCAATCGGTGAGTAGCCCAGGGGGATT